>DASRTX010000001.1:0-2188 GCA_035655715.1 Myxococcales bacterium
CCCCCCGCGCCGCGTCGGTCCCGGCGAGCTCGACCAGCCGTTCGCCGCGCGCGCGGTTGCCGATCTGGTCGTGGTTCTGCGCGCACACCACGAAGTGTCGCGCGGGCAGGTGGGCAGCCGGCGTGCCGTGCTTGCGGCCGAAGCTGGGCTTGTGCTGGCCTTCGTAGAACCAACCGCGCTCGATCGCCGTCGCCATCTGCGGCATCGGGTCCTGGAAGTCGGCGTAGTAGCCCTGCGACTCGCCGGTGAGCGCGACGTGCAGCGCGTGGTGCAGGTCGTCGGCCCACGAACCGTCCAGCCGGTACTCCTCGATCAGTTTCACGTCGTTGAGGTCGCTTTCGGCGATCACCAATCCGCCTTCGGCGTGCACCGCGTCCGCGATCTCCTGGAGGATGTGCGTGGGCGAGTCGTCGAGGATGCCGTGGACGGCGTCGAGGCGCAGCCCGTCGAATCCGCCGCCCGCGCGGGAGACCCAGCGCAGCGCGTTCTCGACGAAGTAGCGCCGGACCGCCGGCAGCGAGAAGTCGAGCGCATCGCCCCACGGCGTCTTGTGCTTGGAGGTGAAGTACGGGCCGTACTCGCCCAGATAGTTCCCCTCGGGTCCAAGGTGGTTGTAGACGACGTCGAGGAAAGCCGAGAGACCCTGCGCGTGCGCGGCGTCGACCAGCCGCGCCAACCCGGCCGGCCCTCCGTACGCGGCATGCGCTGCGAACAGCGACACGCCGTCGTAGCCCCAATTGCGGGCGCCCGGGAACGCGGCGACAGGCATCACCTCCACCGCGGTGTAGAGGGCATCCGCCAACTCGGCCAGGTGGCGGGCGGCGGCGTCGGCGGTGCCTTCGGGCGTGTACGTGCCGAGGTGGATCTCGCAGAAGATCAGCCTTTCCAGCGGGACCCGGGCGCGCAGGGACTGCGGCGCGATCGCGGCCAGGTCCACCACCTCGCTGGGCCCATGCACGCCCTCGGGCTGCAACAGCGAGGCAGGGTCGGGCCGCTCGCGGCCGTCAGCGAAGCGGTAGAAGTAGCGCGCGCCTGCCCGCACGCCCTCCGCGCGTCCGGTGAAGTAGCCGTCGGGGTCGCGGTAGAGCGGCAGGCTGGGGCCGCCCGCGAGCTTGACGCTGAGCGACGGCGCTTTTGGCGCCCAGACGCGAAAGTGCGTCGCGCCGTCACCGGGAACGGCGCCGAGCCAAGGCTTCCAGGGCATGCGCCAACGCTAGGGCGCGCCCCGCGCCCGCGCCAGCTACTTGGAAGGCTGCGGCTCGAACTTGAACGGATACGCGATGCGCAGCTTGCCCCCGCCTTGCGGCTTTTCGAATTCCCACTTCCGCACCGCGGTGACGACGCAGAGGATCAGGTCGCGGTCGGGAATACCGTCGGCCATCGCGCCGATCACCTTGCCGCTGGGCCCGATGTCGAACCGGGTGACCAGCTTCCCGGAGAGGGTGGGCCGGTCTTGCAGGCGCTTGGCGTAGCAGTCGCGGATCTCGGCGCTGTTGTCGCGGATGTAGTCGCCGATTGCGCGCCGCTCGTCGCCCTGCGGGATGGGGGGCGAGACGTCCTCGGCCGGGTCCTCGCCCTCTACCGTCAAGGACGGCTTGGGCCGCTCTTTGGGCGTGGCCACCGGTTGGGCCAACCGCGCCGCGGAGGAAGCGAAGGCGAGGAGGCCCGTTGCAGCGAGGATGCGGAAGTTCATGCGCCTTCGACAGTAGGGGCAGCGAGCAGGACGGGTCAATGAAAGGAACGGGGTCTCCAGGGCTTGGCCGCTGGCGATGTGTGCGGAATGCGCACCGTGGCGCCTGGGGTTACATCCTCCAAGATGAGGCGGGCCAGGTTCTACATCCTCGTACTCGGACTCACCCTCCTGCCCCAGGTGGTTGCGGCGTCCGATCTGGTCCGCTGGCTCGCCGCGCACGGGCAGCTGGAGCTGGGCCTTTCGGTGCCCGGCGTGCTGCTCTTGCTCAACCTGCCGATGATGGCGGAGATCCTCCGGCGCAAGCGCAAGGCGCGGCTGCCGCCCTTCCTGGCCGCGCTGCTGCAGGCGCCCTGGACGGCGTGGTGGCTGGGCAGCCTCTTCTACGCCCTCCTCCGCGCCGGCTGGACGGTGGCGCACCTGGGATCTACGCCGATGCCGGTGTGGCTGGCGTTGATCCCGTACGCGCTGGCCCTCTACGGGACGTCTTTTGGTGCG
>DASRTX010000002.1:0-2316 GCA_035655715.1 Myxococcales bacterium
ATCGTGGTCGGCTTCGAACACGAGGCCGATGCCCGACGCTTCTGGGACGAGATGCGAGCGCGATTGGAGGCGTTCTTGCTGACGCTGCATCCGGAGAAGACCCGACTGATGGAGTTCGGCCGCCATGCGGCGGCCGGGCGCAAGCAGCGCGGGCTCGGCAGGCCGGAGACCTTCAATTTCCTGGGTTTTACCTTCATCTGCGGCAAATCCCGCCGCGGCAGGTTCCTCCTCAAGCGGAGGACGCGGCGGGACCGCATGCGGGCGAAACTCGCGGAGATCAAGGAGGAGATGCGTCGGCGGATGCATCAGCCGATCCCTCTGCAGGGGGCATGGCTGCGGCAGGTCGTCGCTGGGTTCTTCGGCTACCACGCGGTCCCGACCAACAGTCGGGCGCTTCTGGCGTTCCGCCATCATGTGACCGAGCTCTGGCGCCGCACCCTGCGACGCCGCAGCCAGAAGGATGGCAGCACCTGGGAGCGGGTCACGAAACTGGTCGACGACTGGCTGCCCAAGCCGCGCATCCTCCACCCCTGGCCGGAACAGCGCTTCGCCGTCAAACACCCGAGGTGGGAGCCGTATGCGGGAGTCCCGCACGTACGGTTCTGTGCGGGGGGCGCGCAGTAATGCGCGTCCCTACCGCGATGATCCGCGGGCAGCGCAGTTGTGGCAGCGGGCCGGGCATGGTTCACACTGACCCATGTCGTCGCCGGCCACCGTGTCGCTGGAGAAGCTGTCGATTTCCGAGCTGCGGGACCGCGTTGGCGGGCTGGTCCTGGCGCTGGATCAGCTGCGGGCTGAGCATGCCGCGCTACAGGACCGTGCCGAAGCCCAGCAGGCGCGGTTGGCCGCATTGCAGGTCGAGAACCAGGCGCTGCGCGACGAGGTGGCCCGGCTGAAGGGCCTGCCACCCCGGCCCCCCTTGCGACCGTCCGGGATGGAGAAAGCGACCGGCGGCAGTAGCGGGGTGGGCCCAGGCGGCAAGCGGTCACGGCGGCGACGGGGTGCCAAGCGCGACCGTGAGGCGGTGACTGCCGAGGTGGTGGTCAAGGCCGCGCCACCACCGGGCTCGTGGTTCAAGGGCTACCAGGACATCCTGGTGCGTGAGCTGATTCTTCGGGCCGAGGTGGTGCGCTACCGGCGGGAGCGCTGGGTGACGCCGTCCGGCGAGACCGTGCTGGCGCCCTTGCCGGCGGGCATCGTTGGCGGCTTCGGGCCGGGGCTGCGGCGCTTTCTGCTGGTGGCGCATGCCCAGGGCCAGGTGACGACGGAGCGGCTGAGCGCCCTGCTGGCGGGGATCGGCCTCGAGATCTCGAAGCGGCAAGTGGTGCGGCTACTGACCTCGCGGCTGGATGACCTCATTGCGGAGGACCAGGCGGTGCTGCGGGCCGGCCTGGCCACGGCGCGCTGGGTGACGGTGGACGACACCGCGGCGCGGCACGCCCGCCAGGACGCCGTCACCACGCAGATCGGCGATGACCGCTTCACCGCCTTCCGTACTGGGGCTTCCAAGTCGCGCCAGGCCTTCCTCTCGCGCCTGCGGGCCGGTCACGACGGATATGTGCTCAACGAGGCCGCCCTCGCCTACATGCGCGAGCATGGCCTGGCCTGGCCGGTGATCGAGAGGCTGGCGGCCCATCCGACGCGGGTCTTCGCGGACGAGGCCGCCTGGAAGGCGCACCTGGCCGCCTTGGGGATTGATCGGCTCGCGGTCACGCCGGATGCGGTGCAGATCGCCACCGAGGGGGCGCTCTGGGGCACGATCCAGGCGCAGGGCTTGCTGTCGGACACGGTCATTGTCTCTGACGATGCCGGCCAGTTTCGCCTCGGCAAGCACGCGCTGTGTTGGATCCACGCCGAGCGTCTCGTCCATAAGCTGGTACCGGCGAACGACCAGCAGCGCCGAGCGATCGAGCTCACGCGCGACCTGATCTGGTGGTTCTATGCCGACCTCAAGGCCTGGCAACGAGAACCCTGTCCCCGGCGAGCCGCGGCGCTCCGGGCGCGGTTCGACCGGATCTTCACCCGGCGCACCGGCTATGTCGTGCTCGATCGATTGCTGGCGCGCCAGCATCGGCGCAAGGCGGAACTGCTGCGGGTGCTGGAACGCCCGGAGATCCCACTGCACACCAATGGGTCTGAGAACGACATCCGCGCCTGTGTCACCAAGCGCAAGGTCTCGGGTGGCACCATGAGCGAGGGCGGGCGGACGGCCCGCGATGTCTTGCTCGGCCTGATGAAGACCTGCCGCAAGCTCGGCCTCTCGTTCTACCGCTACCTCGGTGACCGCTTGCGCGTCCCGGGCGCCATGCCCGTCCC
>DASRTX010000003.1:0-7435 GCA_035655715.1 Myxococcales bacterium
CACGATTGGGTAGTAGCCCCATCCGCGGCCGCCGCCGTGGCGGAACTCGCGCTCCAGCAGCCCGTGGAGCTCGTACTCGTGCGCGCCGGGTCGCCCCGCTTGCATGCAGGCCAGGTGGCCGCGCCGGGTCTGCTCCACCGCCTTGCGCAGCGCGCCCAGCTCGCGCGGCTCCTTGCGCAGCCGCAGCTCGTGGACGATCTGACCGGGGTCTTCGATGCGCGGCGGCGCGTTGACCCCGGCGCGCGCGCGGGCCCGCAGCGTGCGCAAGAGCCGCGCGATGCGCGCGTCGAACTCCGGGTCGTCGCCGCCCACGCGGTAGAAGAGCGTGCGCGCCGAGCCCACCAGCCGGGGCAGCTCGGCATCGAGCTTCTCGATCTCGAAGGCCTGGTCGGCGCCGAAATTCCGGACCGCGCCCTCCACGCCGGCGCGCCGGCCGGTCCAGGTCTCGCGTTCCTTGTCGCGCGGCCGCACGAAGAAAGTGAAGGGCTTGTCGCCCTCCGTGGAGAGCACCGCCACCGACTCCGGCTCCTCGAAACCGGTCAGCCAGAAGAGGTCGCTGTGGGCGCGATAGGCGTGCTCCACGTCGCTGTTGCGCGTGGCCACCGGCATGCCGGGGAAGACGGCGACGGCCGGACCGGGGGAGAGCTCACGCATCCTGCGCAGCACCTCCTCGCGGCGCGACTTGAAGACGCTCGATTCGAAGGCGGCGGTCTGGGGCATGCGCGCTGTTGTAACAGGACTTTTTCCCGGGAGGGGTGCTGCGTATCCGCCCGGGGTTGAGTAAGTTGCCACGGTACCCGGAGAAAGGACTTTGCGCATGGCCGACAAGGGTCTTGCGGGCGACGCCGAGATCCAGGCCGCCCTCTCGGAGCTGCCCGGTTGGAAGCAGGAGGGGAACGCCCTTCATAAAACTTTCGACCTGAAGGGCTTCAAGGCGGCCATGGCCTTCGCCGGCACGGTGGGCGAGATCGCCGAGCGCGCCGATCACCATCCGGACATCCTCATCCAGTTCCACAAGGTCACGCTCACGCTCTCCAGCCACGACAAGGGCGGGGTCACCGATCGCGATCTCCGGCTGTCGCGGCAGATCGAGGCGGCGGCCAAGGACCAGATGGCCTGATAGGGTTGCGGGCATGAACTCGCCTGCCTGGCACCTGCTCGACGACAAGGCGCTGCTGCTGCAGTGCGAGGTGCAGGCGCATCGGGCCAGTGGTCCCGGCGGACAGCATCGCAACAAGGCGGAGACCGCGGTGCGCCTCGTCCACCAGCCCTCCGGCGTCACCGCGGAAGGCAAGGACGAGCGCTCGCGGACGCAGAACCTGCGCATCGCGCTTATGCGGCTGCGGGAGAAGCTGGCGCGACGCGCGTACCGGCCGCCGCCGCGGCGCCCCACGCGGCCCACGCGCGGTTCCCGGGAACGCCGGGTGGAAACGAAGAAGCTCCAGTCCCGCAAGAAAGAAGCGCGCTCCGGTCGGTTCGAGTGACGGCGCTGCTCGCCGCGCTGGTTGCGCTGGCGCCTCCAGCCGATGCGGCCGCGCGCGAGGAGCGGTTTCTCCAGCTGTTGCGGACCTATCCCGAACGTCCGCCTTCGGAGACGTTCCAGCAAGTGGGCCGGCTCGTCGAGGAGGGGAACTTTCCGCAGCGCCCGCGGGCCGAGTACTGGATCGGGAGCGCGCGGCTGGCGGCGGGTGATCTGGACGGCGCGCGGCAATGGTTCGTGCGCGTGGGGCGCGACTATCCCGGCTCGGTGTGGGACGAGCGCGGCTGGCTGGGCATGGCCGAGGCGGCGGCGCGCGAGCGCAACTTCGGGGAAGCGCTGCGCTGGTACGCAAAGGCGGAAACAGCTTCCGACGCAGCCGTGCGCGAGTTGGGGCGTATCGGCAGCGATCAGGGCCACATCCTGCGTCGCCGGCAGCGGGTCGCTTGGGCGGCAGCGGCGGTGGCGCTGGCCATCGCGGGGTTCCTTGCGCTCGGCGCTCGAGGCGGAAAGGTGCTGCCGCTGCCAGCCGAGACGCGCGTCGTCTTGCCTGTGCTGGGGGTTCTGGCGCTGCTGTCCAGCCGCGTCGATCCGGCGCCGAGGGGCGCCGTGCTCACCGTCTGCGCGGCGGGCGCCCTGCTCAGCTTGCTCCTGGGGCTGCGGCTGCGCGTGGCGTCGCTGCGTCTGCCCACGCGCGCCCTGCACGCGGCCCTGGCGCTGGTTGCGCTCGCTTGCGTCGCCTACGTGGCGATCTACCGCGCGGACATGATCGGCATGGTGCAGGAGACCGTTCGCACGGGAGCGCGCGGATGATCTAGAGTCCGCCCCATGCCGGAATCACCGGAACAGAAAGCGTTCGGGCAGGGAGATGTAGAGCTGGCGCGGTGGGCGGAGAGCGTCTTCCGCCCCGAGGACGCGGTGCTGCAGGAAATCCGCGAGCGCGGCGTCCGCGAAGGGCTGCCCGCCATCGCGGTGGGCCGCTTCGATGGGCTGCACCTCGAGGTGGTCACTCGCGCCCTCGGTGCGCTCAAGGCGGTGGAGATCGGCACGCTGGCCGGCTACAGCGGCGTGTGCATCTTGCGCGGCATGGGCATGCACGGCGTGCTGCACACTTTCGAGTACTCCGAGAAGCACGCCAAGGTGGCCAGCGAGTCGTTCCACAAGGCCGGCGTGGCGGCGCGCGCCCACATCCACGTGGGCCCGGCGCTGCAGACGCTGCACGAGGTGGAGGCCGAGGCGCCCTTCGACCTGGTCTTCATCGACGCCGACAAGGTCAACTACCCCGCCTACCTGGCCTGGGCCGCCGAACACCTCCGCGAGGGAGGCGTTCTGCTGGCCGACAACGCCTTCGGCTTCGGCGAGATCCACCGGCCGGGCGGCGACGAGGGCCGCCTCGCCCTGCGCAAGTTCAACCAGGAGCTTGCTCAGGGCGGCCGTTTCCGCGCCACCATGATCCCCACCGCCGAAGGTCTGGCGATGGGCGTCAAGCTCCGCTGAGTTTCGGGGACACCATACGTAACTCGTCGTAAGGTGTCCCCGAAACTATTGGACCGACTTGTCGGCCTTGAGGACTTCCTCGGCGCGGCCCTTGCGCCAGGCGCGCAGTTGCTCGCGCAGCTCAGGCCGCTTGCCGGCCATGATGGCGATGGCCAGCAGCGCCGCGTTGGCAGCGCCCGACTTGCCGATGGCGAGCGTGCCCACCGGTATGCCCTTGGGCATCTGCACGATGGAGAGCAGCGCGTCCGCGCCGCCCAGCGTGCTGGAGGCGACCGGCACGCCCAGAACGGGAAGGACGGTCTTGGCGGCGACCACTCCTGGCAGGTGCGCCGCGCCTCCCGCGCCGGCGATCAGGACCTCCAGCCCGCGCTGCTCGGCGGTGGCCGACCACTCCAGCACCTGCTCCGGGGTGCGGTGCGCCGAGAGCACGCGGATCTCGTACGCAATGCCGAACTCCTTCAGCACCTCGGTGGCGCCGTTGAGCGTCTCGAGGTCCGTCTTGCTTCCCATGATGATGCCGACCAGCGGATTTGCCATCGCGCGCCGGTAACAAACGGCGCCGCGCCGGTCAAGATGTTACGGTGCGGCTGGTGAACCATCGCCTGTTCGAGGTCCGGGGCCTCAAGCTTCATGCGGTCGAGCGCGGCGAGGGCGAGCCGACCTTGCTGCTGCACGGCTGGCTGGACCATGCGGGCTCCTTCGACCTGCTGGCCCCATTGCTTCCGGGCCGGACGGTGGCGCTCGACTTCCGCGGCCACGGCGACTCGCAATGGGTGGGCGCGGGAGGCTTCTATCACTTCGTCGAGTACATGGCCGACCTCGACGCCGTGCTGGAGCAGCTCTCGCCGGAGCAGCCGGCGCGTATCGTCGGACATTCGATGGGCGCGGCGGCGGCGCTGATCTACGCGGCCACGCGGCCCGGGCGCGTCTCGCACCTGACCATGATCGACGCCATGCCGCTCAGCCTCTCCGCCGACGAGATCCCGGCGCGGCTGGGTCATTACCTGCTCGACCTGCGCAAGATGCCGCGCTCGCGCAGGAAGGTCTTTTCGGTCGAGGATGCGGCCCGCCGGCTCTTGCGCAACAACCCGCTGCTCTCCGAGCTGGCGGCGCGCCATCTCGCCCAGGGCGGCGTGGGCCCCGACCCCGCGCAGGGCGACGCGCTGGCGTGGAAGTGGGATCCCTTGCTGCGAGCGCATTCGCCGCTGCCCATCACCGACGACGTGCTGCCGCGCATCTGCGCCCACGCGGTGGTGCCCATCCTCGCCATCCGCGCCGAGCGCAGCATCCTCCCGGAAGAAGCCGAGCTGCGCGCGCGCTTTCCGTCGCTCAAGCTGGACCTGCACACCATCGCGGGCACCGGCCACCACGTGCACATCGACGCCCCCGACGCTGTGGGCCGCCTCATCCGGCAGGCCTGGCAGGCCGGTTAGGCCATGCTGGCGACGGTGCGCACGGCGTAGTAGCTGGCTTCCGGATGCCAGACCACGATGGCGCTGGTGCTCTGCTCCGGCACCATCTGGTGCGCTTCGGTGAGCGTGATGCCGATGCGCTCGGGGTGGAGGATCTCCCAGACGCCGCGCTGATCGGCCAGGTCGGGCCAGGCCGGATATCCTGCCGAGTAGCGCTTCCCCTGGTCGGGCGGGAGTCCCATCTCGGCGCGCACGCGGCGGTGCCAGAACTCCGCCATCGCTTCCGCCGTCTCCACCGCCAGCCCGTGCAGGAAGTACGCGCGGGTGAACTCGCCGGCGGCTTCCCACTCCGCGCAGAGGCGCGTGGCGTTGTCGCCCACCGTCACCGCCTGGAAGGCCACCACGTCGTCCTGGGAGAAGTAGTCCGAAAGGCAATGCCGCGGCGTCTCCATCTTCCTCGGGAAGTTGAAGGTCCAGATCGGCTTGCGACTCGAGGGGTCCAGCACGGTCAGGTCGTTGCCCTTGGCCGAGCAGGGGAAGTAGCCGTAGATGACCTTGGGCGTAAGCCAGCCGTTGCGGATGCACTCCTCCTGAAGCTCGTGCCGCTTGCCGGCGAACTCGTCGGCGATGAGCTTCTGGTAGGTCTCGCGCGACTTCACCCGCACGCCCCATTGCAGCTTGTAGAGCTCGATCAGATCCAGGCAGTCGAAGATGTCGCGCAGCGCCAGGTCCTCGGCCGGGACGATGCGCGTGCCCCAGAAAGGCGGGGCCACCTTGGGCGGCTCGCCCACCGAGCGCGGCACCACGTCGGTGACCGCCCCCAGCTGCTGGCCGGCGGCGCGCTCGGCGCCGGCGATCACCATGCTGCGGTGGAGGTGCGCCTCGCGCTTGAGCTTCTCGTGCAGCTTGGCCCGCTGCTCGCCATCTTGGAGGGCGGTCATCGTGTCCAGGCCCTCGAAGGCGTCCCGGCAGTAGAAGACGCCGCCGTCGTAGAGCTTGTCGGTGCCCTCGACGTAGGCGGTGCGCCAGCCGTACTTGCGGTTGATGGCGGCGCCGCCGATGAGGATGGGCACCTCGAGCTTTCGCCGGGCCATCTCCTGCACCACCAGCGGCATCTGCCGTGAGGTGGAGACCAGCAGGGCGGAGAGCCCGATGGCGTTGGCCTTCACCTCCACCGCCTTGTCGACGATGCGGTCCACCGGCACCTGCTTGCCCAGGTCGTGCACGGTGTAGCCGTTGTTGGAGAGGATGGTCTTGACCAGGTTCTTGCCGATGTCGTGCACGTCGCCGAAGACGGTGGCCAGCACCACCGTGCCGCGCGAGTAGGAATCGTTCTTCTCCATGAACTGCTCGAGGTAGGCCACCGCCTTCTTCATCACCTCGGCGCTCTGCAGCACGAAGGGAAGGATCAGCTCGCCGGCGCCGAAGCGATCGCCCACCTCTTTCATGGCGCCCAGCAGCACGTCGTTGATCACCGCCACCGCCGAGCGCGTCTTCAGGCACTCGTCGATGGTCTCGATCAGCCCCTTCTGCTGGCGATCGACGATCAGGTGATGCAGCCGCGCTTCCGGCGTGTCGAAGTGCTTCTCCTCGACGGCGGCTTTGGCGCCTCCGGGTTGCTTGGCCTCGAAGTGCGTGATCAGGCGGGCCAGCGCGTCGTCCCTGCGCGCCAGGACCAGGTCCTCCGCCAGCGCGCGCGCCTCGGCGGGGATCTCGTTCCACGGCAGCACCTCGCGCGGGTTGACGATGGCCGCGTCGAGCCCCGCCTTGAGGCAGTGGGTGAGGAAGACCGAGTTGAGGATGGGGCGCGTCTGCTTCGACAGGCCGAAGCTCACGTTGGAGACGCCCAGCACGGTGAGGGCGCCGGGCAGCTTCTCCTTCACCAGCGCGATGCCTTCGATGGTGTCCACGGCGGAGCGCTTGTACTGCTCGTCGCCGGTGGCCAGCGTGAAGGTGAGGACGTCGAAGAGCAGCTGCCAGGGTTGCAGCCCGTCCTTCAGCGCGCGCTCGTAGATGCGCTGCGCCACCTCCAGCTTGCGCTCGCGCGTCAGCGCCATGCCCTTCTCGTCGATGGTCATGGCCACGGTGCAGGCGCCGTACTGCTTCAAGAGGGGGAACATGCGGTCGATCTTTTCCCAGCCGCGCTCCAGGTGGACGGAGTTGACGATGCCCACTCCGGGCAGCCACTCCAGCGCGGAGGCCACCACCTCCGGCTCGGTGGAGTCGATGCAGAGCGGCGCCTCGATCTGGCCGGAGAGCGTCCGCACCACCCGCGTCATGGTGTCCTGCTCGTCGGCGCGCTCGGTCAGCGCCACGCAGACGTCGAGGACGTGCGCGCCTCCCTCCACCTGCTCGCGGGCCACCGCCAGGATGCCGGAGATGTCGTTGGCGAGGAGCAGCTCCTTCATCTTCTTGCTGCCCTGCGAGTTCACCCGCTCGCCGATGATCAGCGGCCGCGGCTCCTGCCTGAGGGCGACCGGTTTCAGGCCGCTGGAGAGCATCGGAACCCGCCGCGGCGGCCTGCGCGCCGGCATCGAGCGCTGCACCGCTTCCACCACCAGCTTGAGGTGCTCCGGCGTCGTCCCGCAGCAGCCGCCCACCACCGAGAGGCGGAAGTCGCGGACGAAGCGGGCCAGGTACTCGGCCAGCTCGTCCGGCTTGAGCGGGTAGACCGCCACGCCTTCGCGGTTTTCTGGAATGCCCGCGTTGGGCTGGCAGCTGAGCGGCAGCGGCGCGTTCTCCGAGAGCGCGCGCAATGGGTCCACCATCTCGCGCGGGCCGGTGGAGCAGTTGAGCCCCATGATGTCGGCGCCGGAGGCGGAGAGCAGCGCCGCCGCGGAGAGCGGTTCGGTGCCGAGCAGCATGCGGCCCGAAGGATCGAGCGTGATCTGCGCGATCAACGGCACGCCGCGGCCGGCCTCCTGCATCGCCTTGCGCGCGCCGAAAATCTGGGCGCGCAGCTCGAGCAGGTCCTGCGCGGTCTCTGCCAGGATGCAGTCGACGCCGCCCTTGAGCAGCCCGACCGTCTGCTCCCGGAAGATCTCCACCA
>DASRTX010000004.1:0-2565 GCA_035655715.1 Myxococcales bacterium
GCATCCCATGTGATCCATTTCGACCGATGGTGGAACCCGGCGGTTGAACAGCAAGCGACTGACCGCGCATTCCGCATCGGACAGATCAAGAATGTGCTGGTGCACAAGTTCATCTGCCGCGGCACCGTGGAGGACAAGATCGACCAGATGCTTGAGGCGAAGGAGCAGCTAGCGGGAGAGTTTCTCGGCGGCGGAGCAGACATGCTTCTGACCGAGATGGAGGACGGGGAGTTGCTGAGGCTTGTAGCTCTCGATCTGGGTGCGACGATGGAGGAGTGACGGATGGGCTACTACGGATGGCGCCCCTATGTGCCGGTCGCCGAGAAGCGGCGGCAGGCAGAACGCAAGCTGGCCACGCTCAAAAAGCAGCATCGGTCCGTGACGCCTGTGACCATCGAAGGCCGCACCATTGCGAAGAGCTTCTGGGGCAAGTCATGGTGCAGTAACCTCGAACGATATAGCGATTATGAGAACCGCTTGGCGCGGGGCCGGACATACCTCCGCTCCGGTTTGGTGGTCGACCTGCAAATCAAGAAGGGCGAGATCGCGGCCATGGTCGCCGGGTCTTCGCTCTACAAGGTCAAGATCGCGATTGCACCGGTTGCGGCGGTACGCTGGAAAGCGATCTGTCGGGATTGTGCCGGAACCATCGACTCCCTGGTTGAGCTCCTGCAGGGGCGCTTATCGAAGGGCGTCATGGACCGGGTTTGTCGGGAGGGCGACGGCCTGTTTCCGTCACCAGAGGAAATCAAATTGTCCTGCAGCTGCCCGGACTGGGCCGATATGTGCAAGCACGTTGCAGCGGCTCTGTATGGCGTTGGGGCCAGACTGGACGAACGGCCCGAGCTCCTTTTTGTGCTGCGCAACGTGGACGAACATGAGTTGCTCGCCAGTGCCGGACAGGACCTTACGTTAGCACAAGCAGCGCGAAGCCCAGCCAAGATGCTTGAGGATGGCGATCTTGCGGCCCTGTTCGGGCTGGAGATGGCTGAACCGGCCAGGACCGATGATCCCGGTCTCAGTGTCCCAAAGCCGGGCCAAAGCTCAAAAAGATCAAAAGGATTGAAGGCACCGACTGGGAAGAAGACCTCGGCAGCAAAGAAGAGCAACTCACCTCGCGGTACTCGAGCCAAGTCTGCGTCAAAAGAGGAATATCGGGCCAAGCCCAGGAAAATGCGTGCGCAGCATTGACCCGGGATTCTCCGCGTTGGACGTCGGCCACAATCAATGCAGTAGCTCGTCGGTTCTCATCAGGCCCCGTCCGCGCCCGCGCACCTCCTCATTGGCGCCGTGCTTACATGGCGTCGTGCAATCACCCATGGACAGGGTTGCGGTCGCCTTCAGGCGTCCCCGCCCGCGCGGGACGGCCAATCCGGCCTCGTCTGCGATCATCTCACCAATGCGCAGGCGCAAGCGTCGCTCCAGCACGGACGGTGGGTCAATCAAATCCGTTTGCGTCTTCTCCGGCCAAGGGCGGACATCCGCGAAGGCCGGTCCGGGCCGCAGCATGGCATCGCGCAAGCCCAGCGCATTGCTCTCCAAGGGCGTGATCCCGCCGGCTCCCTCCCGGTCCTGCTCGGTGTCGAGGCGTTCGAGGCATGGCGCAATCGGGCCGATGTTGCCGCCTGGCACGGGCTCATGCGCAGCTTCTCGCGGCCACGTTCAACAACTTGATAAAGCCCTTTAGAGCACGCCCCACGCGCGGTAGCGCCCGCGTCCCGTCATCTCCCGGATCCCTAACGCGGCAATGAGGTCCTGTGCGGCTCGGGGCGTGACGCTGAGCTCGGCGGCAATCATGCCGGCCGACACCAACGGGCGCGCGAGCACGAGGTCGATCAGCGTCGGCAGCTTCGAGTGTTTGCGGCGCCCGGAGAGCTTGCGTTCGAGCAAACCCCGCGCGAGCCGCCAGCGATCGTGGTCCTTGATCCCCTGCCCTGCCCCAAGCGTGGCAGCCTCCAGGAAGGTTGTTAACCGCGTCGCTCGATCCCGATTGCGTCGGCGTTCCAGTGGGACCGAGCGCAGCGCTACGTTCAAGCAGGGCAGGTGGTATCGAGCTTTTCCGCGCGCCCGCAGCAGCCCCGAAACCACCAAGGCCCCGAGCCAGGGCCCGCGCTGCAGCGGCTCGATGACTTGCCAGGCGTCGAAGGCGACCGCGGCCGCGAGGAGGGGCGGCAGCGCCCGGGTGTCCTCGACCCCGCGTCGCCACTCCTCGAGGCGGTCCGCTTCGTCCCAGTCGAGGTCGTAAACGAGCGCGAGCGGGTCCTGCGCGCGAGCGGGGGCCGCGCCGGCGAGCACCCGGGTTGAGCGTTCGAGCAGGGCATCGATGGCGGCGAGCTCCGCGGTAAAGGCATCATCGAACGCGCCCTCCCCTCCCCTCTCCTCCTTGGGTTCATGCGACCGCGCGCGATCCTGGCTCGCCACCTCAGCTGCATCCTCCTCGTGGCCCTTGCTCAGGGCGGCGAGGCCCGACGCACTCGTGGCCCAGTCAGCCTTGGCCGCGGCGATCCGGCGACGTGTCCGATGCACGGCATGGGCTCGCGTGAGTTCGTGGGTGGGCGCACGCTG
>DASRTX010000005.1:0-3956 GCA_035655715.1 Myxococcales bacterium
TTCCGCACGAAGAAGTGGGGCCCCTCGATGGTCTCGATCACCGGCAGCTTCCGCGCCACCCACCGCACCACCGGGTTGTCCCGCGGCTCGGCGTCCTTCGCTTCCTTGTGGAAGAGGATCTTCCAGGCCGTGTAGACGAGGATGGCGCCGAAGACGGCGATGATCCAGTGGAAGCGATGCACCAGCGCCACGCCGGCGAAGATCAGCGTGCCGCGCAGGACGATGGCGCCCAGCACGCCCCAGAAGAGGACGCGGTGCTGGTACCGCGGCGGGATGGCGAAGCTCTTGAAGAGCAGGACGAAGACGAAGAGGTTGTCGACCGAGAGCGACTTCTCCAGCAGGTAGCCGGCGAAGAACTCCAGCCCCTGCTCGCCGCCGTAGTTGAACCAGACGAAGAAGCCGAAGCCCACCGAGAGGACGATCCAGAAGATGCTCCAGCCCAGCGCCTCCTTGAAGGTGGCGCTGGTGTCGCGGGAGGAGATCTTGAGGTCGATCGCGAGCAGCAAGAAGACGCCGAGCAGGAAGGCGATCCACAGGCCAGGGCTGTGGATGTTGCGGGCGCCCGTGTCGGCGAAGGCGAGGATCACTTGCCCGCGCCTCCCGCGCCGCGCGGCGTGGAGCGGCTCTTGATACGGAAGACCAGCCGGACCGGCACGTGGAGCCCGAACCGGTCACGGAAGCGATTCACCAGGAAACGGCGATAACCCTCGTCCACCGCCTGCGGGCGGTTGCACTGGATGGCCACGGTGACCGGCTGCGTAGCCACCTGGTAGGCGTAACTGAAGCGCACCGGGAAGCCACGGAAAAGCGGCGCCGGGTGCTCGTCCTGCATCTGCTGCACCCACGTGTTCAGCTCCGGCGTGCCGATGCGCGTGGACGCCTCGTCGTGGAGCTCCGCCGCCAGCTCGAGGATGCGCTTGACGCGCGTGCCGTCCAAAGCGCTGACGAAGAGCAGCGGCGCAAAATCTACGTGCTGCAGGTGGCGCCCGGCCTCTTCGCGCAGGCGCTCCGCCTCGCGATCCTTGTCCCGCACCAGGTCCCACTTGTTGACGCAGAGGATGACGGCGCGGCCGCGCTCCTCGGCCTGGGCCGCGATGCGCGCGTCCTGGTCCACCCCCAGCGCGGTGGCGTCGGTGAGGACCACCACCACGTCGGCCCTCTCCACCGCGCGCAGGGCGCGCTGGGCGGAGAAGACCTCCACCTTGTCCACCACCTGCCGCTTCTTGCGCAGGCCCGCGGTGTCGGTGAGGACGAAGCGCCGGCCCTTCCAGGTCAGCTCCTCGTCCACCGCGTCGCGCGTGGTGCCCGGCATGGCGGAGGCCACGAAGCGCTCCTCACCGAGGAGGCGGTTGAGGAGCGTGCTCTTGCCCACGTTGGGCCGGCCGAGGACGGCCAGGTGGATGGGCTCTTGCTCGGACTCCTCGGCGGCCGCGGTCTCGGGCATGTGCGCCGCGATGGCGTCCATCAGCTCGTCCACGCCGCGCCCGTGCTCGGCGCTGACGGGGAAGACGTCGAAGCCGGTGCGGTGCAGCTCGCCCAGCTCCAGCGCCTGTTCGCGCTGGTTGGAGTCCACCTTGTTGGCGGCCAGCAGCACCGGCTTGCCGCCGCGACGCAGGATTTGCGCGAGCTCGTGCTCGGCGCCGGCAAGGCCCTCCACCGCGTCCACCACGAAGACGATGACGTCGGCCTCCTGGATGGCGGTCTCGGCCTGCTCGCGCACCGCCTTCACCAGCTGCTCGTCGGGGTGCAGCGTGAAGCCGCCGGTGTCCACCACGCGGAAGCGCTTCTTCCCCTGCTCGGCCTCGGCGTACTGCCGGTCGCGGGTCACGCCGGGAACGTCCTCGACGATGGCCAGCCGCCTGCCGACGATGCGGTTGAAGAGGGTGGACTTGCCCACGTTGGGCCGGCCCACCAGGGCGACGAGGGGGAGCATCAGCTACGGCACTCAGGGGCGTTCACCACCGCCAGGCTGCGCCGGCGTGGAGCGTCGGAGCCTCGCGGGGCCGCGTCGAGCACTGCGGCCTGCACGCCGCGCAGCGCCACCAGCGACGCGCTCTCGACGTGCACCACCACGAGGTCGCCCACCTGCGCATCGCCCTGGAAGTGCACGGTCCAGTTCTCGCGCGAACGGCCGAACCCGTGGTCCTCCACCAGCACCTCCACGGAGCCGCCCACGCGGGCCTTGTGGCGCGAGAGCGTCCGCGCCATCTGCAGCGCCTGCACCTCTTCCAGCCGCCGCAGCGCCAAAGGGCGCGGCACTTCGCCCCACTCCGCCAGCTTGAGGATGGCGCCGGTGTGCGGGCGTGGGCTGTAGATGAAGGAGAAGAGGTTGTCGTAGGGCGTCCGGCGCAGGAACTCGAGGTTCTTGCGGTGCTCGTCGTCGGTCTCGCCGGGAAAGCCGCAGATGATGTCGCTCGTCAACGCCAGATCCGCCGGAAGCGCGGCGATGCGGTCCTCGTACTCCGCGATGGTGTACTTGCGGCGCATCCGCTGCAGCACCGAGTCGGCCCCGTGCTGCACCGGCAGGTGGAAGTGCGGCATCAGCTGCGGCACCTCGTGGAAGCAGCGGACCAGCGCGGGCGACAAGTCCATGGGGTGCGAGGTGGTGAAGCGGATGCGCAGCAGGCCCGGAACCGCAGCGACGCGGCGGATGAGGTCCGCGAAGCAGCACCCGCCGTCGTAGGAGTTCACGTTCTGGCCGATGAGGGTCACCTCGCGGACGCCCACAGAGACCAAGCCGGCGATCTCGCGCACCACCTCGGCATAGGGCCGCGACACCTCGCGACCGCGCGTGTAGGGAACCACGCAGAAGGAGCAGACGTTGTCGCACCCCTTCATCACGGTGACGAAAGCGGTGGCGCGGCCGCGGCTGGTCTCGGGATCGGCCTGGGGAAAGAGGTATTGCTCGGTCTCGATGAAATCGGCGGCCACCCCGCCCTGCTCCACCAGCCGGGGCACCTCTTCCAGGTGGTCGGGCCCGAGGACGAAATCCACATAGGGCGCGCGCCGGAGCAGGGCGTCCTTCTCTTGCTGGGCCACGCATCCGGCCACGCCGATTTTCGTGCCGCGACGCGCCTTTAGCAGCCGATAACGGCCCAGCGCGGAGTAGAGCTTGTCCTCCGCCTTCTCGCGGATGGCGCAGGTGTTGATCAAGACCAGATCTGCCGTCTCTGCCGCCGCCGCCGCTTCCCAGCCCGCCCGCCCGAGCGCCTCGCCAATCCGCTGCGAGTCGGACTCGTTCATCTGGCACCCGAAGGTGTGGATGTAATAGTTCCGGGTCACGGCCGCGTCGGATATGTCAGTTAGGTCGAGCGCCGTCAACGGTTTCACCCTTGACTGGCGGGCAGGCAGCAAGCGACGCTGGCGCGCCATGCGCACCCTCACCCTCCTCCTTCTCGCTGCCTCGGCCGCCTCGGCGCAGGGACTCGATCGCGACACCCTGCTCACCGACGCTCCCGCCGTCCCCGCGACCGGAACGGTGCGCCTCACCGGATCCGGCGTGGCCACCGAGAACACCGACAACGGCGCCACGCCCACCGGTTCGTCCAGCTTCACCGGCACCATCGCCTGGACGCCCTTCAAGAACTTCAGCGGCGACGTCGGCGCGTACTTCCAGGTGGGCGCGCAGGGCCCCGCGGCGCGCGTCCGCTACCAGTTCCTCAATCAGCTCTCGCACGGGCTGGATCTCTCCGGCGGCGTGCGCTTCAAGACGGTGGGCTTCCATGCCGACGAGGGCGAGGTGGAGTTCCTGGTGGCGGCAGGCCGGCGCTTCGGCCACCTCGAGCTGGTGCTGAACGGCGTGTTCGGCATGGAGACCGGCGCCGGCGGCGGAAAGGACGCCGAGGTGAAGGCCTTCGGCGGCTGGCGGTTCAGCGACTCGGTGCGCGCAGGGATCGACTTCCGCCTGCAGGCCGAGATCGGGGACGAGGAGGCGGCCGCGGCGCTTCCGCCGGTGG
>DASRTX010000006.1:0-2109 GCA_035655715.1 Myxococcales bacterium
AAATCGCTGGCGCTGCGCGGGTGCAGACCGAGCTGAGTACGCAAGCTATCCAGGTCCTGTGGCGCCCCGGCCAAGGCGGTGAACACGCCAAGTTCCACCGCCGAAAGCAGGGTTTTAGAAGCCCAGAACCCCAATCCGAGCTGCAGAATGCCTTCTGGGGACATTTTTGCATCGCTCATCGTCTCTGTATCCTTCTATCACAGTCCACTGCACCAAGCTGAGGTCGTTGGCTCCGCCTAGCGGTCTATGGTGTCGCAGCGCGGTCTCAGCATGCAAGTGGAACTATGGCCGATCAGCAGTTCTCAATGCGGCTGAGTCGCGTTTGCATCGTGAGGCGGTGCTTGTGGTGCGTTGAATTGCCTCGGGACCATGAAAGGGGCTTTTCGCCGACAGGTGAAGTGTGATTCGACAGGGGCATGAGCGCACTCGAGGAACTGCTGTCGGACTTGAGAGAGGTTTGTGCCGGGCTTGAGGACAAGCGCCAGGGGTATCGCTATACGATGGCGGATATCGGTCTGGCGGCATTCTCTGTGTTTTTCATGCAAAGTCCGTCGTTCCTGGGGCACCAGCGGGCGCTGGCGGAGGGGCATGGCCGGTCGAACTGCCAGACCCTGCTCGGCATGGCGGCCACCTTCGCTCGCAAGTCTCGCTCGGACTTTGGACTTCGGTGCGCTTCGCGCCCCGATGCGCCGTTGGCGCAGCGTCCGCCGTCCCGAGCGACAACCACATCCGCCAGATGCTCGACGGCAACGCGCCCAGCGCCTTCGGGCTGTTCATCAAGGGGTTGGAGAGCGTTGCCGCGACCGATGGCCTTTCGGCATTCCAGCGCCTGGACGGCCGGCTGCTGATCGCGCTCGACGGCACCGAGCATTTCTGCTCGCGCAAGATCGGCTGTCCGCAGTGCTCGACGCGCCGGCGCTCAGACGGTGGTACGGAGTATTTCCACTCTTTTCTCGGCGCCAGCGTGGTCACGCCCAGGTCGGGGCCGCTGCCGGCGGAGTTCATCACGCCCCAGGACGGGGCCGGGAAGCAGGATTGCGAGCGCGCCGCCGCCAAGCGCTGGCTGGCCCGCCACGGCGCTGGCGTCGCCCGCTTCCGGCCGGTCTATCTCGGCGACGATCTCTCTGCCTGCCAGCCGATCGTCCAGGCCATCCAGGAGAGCGGCGGCCGTTTCATCCTGACCTGCAAGCCGGCTCGCACCAGACCGTCACCGAGTACCTCACCGGCGTCGACCTCCCGGAGCACCGGCAGACCGTCATCCAGCGCGGCCGGAAGACCACCTGCGTCTATCGCTGGCTCACCGAGGTCCCGTTGCGCGGCACCGCCGATGCCGTGAGCGTCAACTGGGTGTCCATCGAGATCTTCAGCGGCACGGGCAAGCGTACCTACCACAACTCCTTCGTGACCGACCTGCCGATCACCGCGGACAGCGTCGCCGAACTGGCCGCGTGCGGCCGTGCCAGATGGAAGATCGAGAACGAGACCTTCAACGTGCTCAAGGGCTACAACCTCGAGCACAGCTTCGGCCACGGCAAGCAGACCCTGGCCAACCTCCTGGTCAGCCTCAACCTGCTCGCCTTCGCCTTCCACACCGCCGCCAATCTCTGTGTCCTCGCCTGGCGCACCGCCGCCCGCGGTGCCAAATACCGCTTCTTCGAGCATCTACGCACCATCACGGCATACATCGTCTTCCCGAGCTGGCAATCCCTGCTCGACGCCATCACCGATCCAAAGGCCCGGCCGCCCTGAGTGTTCCGGCTCGTCCGATCTCGCCCTTCAACCCACCTGACGCTCCATCGCGCCGCGCGCAAATTACCTCAATCCTGAAAATGAGAACTGCTGCTGAGCAGGAAGTGGTGTGCCTTCAGTTCTCTGCCAGCGACGCCGTTCCAGCCCACTTGGTAGGTCGCAGCGACACCGTGCCGCACCAGCAGAACGCCTGCGATGGGATGGCCGTCGTGGAGCGCTCTCAGCACGACCGGCGGCGTGGTATCGGATGAGAGTTGTTGAAGTACGCGCAGGAAAGCGGGCGACGGGCCACGGTATTTCCGGGCCATCTTGTCTTCCAGATAGGGCTCCATCAGCCAGTCGAGGGCGCATCCCGACGTA
>DASRTX010000007.1:0-2154 GCA_035655715.1 Myxococcales bacterium
CGGCTGGAGCGTGGGCGAGAACCTGATGTCCGGCTCGATCGCGGTGCACGGAAACGGCGGCAGCTCGGCCGGTGCCACCATCCGCGGCGGCCGCGTCTTCATCGAGGGAGACACCGGCGCCCGCACCGGCATCGCCATGAAGGGCGGCACCGTGGTCGTGGGCGGCTCGGTCGGCTACATGTCGGGGTTCATGATGCAGCGCGGCACGATGATCGTGTGCGGCGACGCCGGTGACGGCATCGGCGATTCCATGTACGAGGGCACCGTCTACGTCGGCGGCACCATTCATGCGCTCGGCGCGGACTGCGTCGAGACCGACCTCCGCGGCGACGACCGGGATCTGCTGGAGTCAGAGCTGAGCGCGAACGACATCGACTCCGGCGGCTACGACTGGAAGAAGCTCGTCTCCGGCCGCAAGCTGTGGAACTTCTCGAAGCACGAGTACGACGCCTGGAGGGCAGCGCTGTGAGCGACTTCATCCCGCGCGGCGAGGACGGGCACGTGCACCAGAAGCTTTGGGTGTGGTCCCCGGAGACGATCGACGACATCCAGACCAAGGCCGAGCTGGGCCGCTACACCAACCGCGGCCTCGGCACCACCCGGCGCACGCCGCACTTCCAGGACCTGACGTTCGTGCCCTGCACCCTCTCGCGGGTGCCGCTGGAGGGCTACCGCGAGGCCTGCGACACCAGCGTCGAGATCGGCGCCCGCCACGGCGCCAAGCCGATCCGCCTGGCCACGCCGATCACGATCGCCGGCATGAGCTACGGCGCGCTCTCGCGCAACGCCAAGCAGGCGCTGGGCACCGCCGCCACCCGCGTCGGCATCTCGACGACCACCGGCGACGGCGGCATGCTCGACCTCGAGCGCGAGGCATCCGACCAGCTGGTCTACCAGGTGCTTCCCAGTCGCTACGGCTTCAACCCGCACCACCTGCGGATGGCCAACGCGGCCGAGATCGTGATCGGCCAGGGCGCGAAGCCCGGCACCGGCGGCGTGCTGCTTGGCGCGAAGGTGTCGCCGATCATCGCCGAGGCGCGCACGCTGCCGCCCGGCGTCGACCAGCGCTCGCCCTGCCGGCACCCCGACTTCGTGGGGCCTGACGACCTTCAGATCAAGATCGAGGAGCTGCGCGAGGCCACCGACGGCGCGATCCCGATCTACATCAAGATCGGCGCCTGCCGCGTGGCCGACGACGTCAAGCTGGCCTGCAAGGCCGGCGCCGACGTGATCGTGATGGATGGCCTCGAGGGCGGCACCGGCGCATCGCCGGACTCGCTCATGGACCACACCGGCATCCCCACCATGGCGGCGCTCGTGGAGGCGGTGGCGGCGCTGCGTGAGATGGAGCTGGAGGGTGTCGTCAACCTGATCATCTCGGGCGGCATCCGAAACGGCGTGGACGCCGCCAAGGCGCTGGCGCTGGGTGCGGACGCCGTCTCGATCGGCACCGCCGCGATGATTGCGCTCGGCTGCAACAAGCCGGTGCACCTCGAGGACTACGAGCGCATGGGCACCGAGCCCGGCGCCTGCCACCACTGCCACACGGGTCTCTGCCCGGTTGGCATCACCACCCAGGACGAGGATCTGATCGCCCGCCTGCCGGTGGACGAGGCCGCCGACCACGTCACCGGCTTCCTCAACTCGATGACCCAGGAGATGCAGATGTTCGCGCGCGCCTGCGGCAAGAACGACGTGCACGACCTTGAGCCCGAGGACATGCGCGCCATGACGATCGAGGCGTCCGCGATCACCGGCATCCCGCTGGTGGGCACCGACTTCGCCTTCCGACCCGAGTCCTTCGCCGACGCGATCATGCGCGCGATGACGGCTCAGACCACAAACGGCCACTCCGATCAGAAGGTGCATCACTAACGTGAGCTTCATACTGCCTTGTCCCAACTGCGGTCCGCGGGCCGTCGACGAGTACGCGTACGGCGGCGAGGTGACCGAGCGGGCCACGTCGTCCGAGGACGAGCGGGCACTGTTCCACTACCTCTACTTCCGCGCCAACACCGCTGGCGACCAGCGCGAGTGGTGGTTCCACTCCTCCGGTTGTCGCGAGTGGTTCCAGGCCGAGCGCAACACCACCCGCAACGAGGTGCTGCAGGTGGCGCGGCCGGGCGAGCTGGCCCGAAGCGAGGAGCGGGCCGG
>DASRTX010000008.1:0-9279 GCA_035655715.1 Myxococcales bacterium
TACCCGGCGGCAGGATCTCCTGCGCCAGCAGCGAGTCCAGGTCCACGATCAGCTCGCTCATCGGATGCAGCCAGGCGAAGTAGGGGTCCTCGGTGAGCAGCCGGAGCATCTGCCCCGGTCCGCCAGCCGGGCCCACCTCGCGCTCGTAAACCGCCCGCACCGCCTGCACCAACGTGCGGTGCACCTCGCGCAACGCCGCCGCTACCTCCAGCAGCGCCGGCTTGTGACTGCTTTCACCGGCCATACCGATAGTCTATGCCGGGATCACCGCGGGCGCGGAGGGGATTGCTTCCAGAGTTGTGTCCTCCGCAGCGGGCGGCCCCTTCCACCGCCGCAACTCCGCCGAGCCCGAGGTCACCACCACGTGTGGGAAGCCGTCGTTCGAGCGGCTCGGCGTCCACGACCCGAGGTTGAAGTACCAGGCGCCGTTCCCCACCGGCTCCTGCACGGGGCGGTGGCTGTGCCCCATCACGACGTAGCGGACGTCGAAGACCTGCGCCACGCGTTCGGCCGCGCGCTGCAGCATGGGATGCGCGTCCGTCTTCCGCTGCGCCCCGAGCAGCGCGTTGAGCGCGGCGAAGACGATACCTACGGCGGTGAGCGCGCCGCCCTTGGCCCAGAAGCCGTGCACGGACAGCGAGGTGGTCCAGGCCGTGAGCAGGCAGATGATCGCCAGCAGCATGCGGTCCAGGTAGAAGAGCTGCATCGAATCGAACAGGCTCTGCTCCGCCGGCCGCGAGGCGATCTCCGCCAGCTGCTGCGCCTGCTTCTCGGTTCCCTGGAAGGTGGCCAAAAGCTGTCGTACGTGCGCGTGCGGGTCCACCTTGGGCGCCAGCGCGCGGTCCGCCGCGCGGGCAAAGGCGCGTGAGATGCGCAGCGACTGCCGCAGCACCGGGTAGGTGACGCGGAAGACCATCACGAAATAATCGGCGGCGACGCGGAGCGGGTTGCCCGCCTTGAGCACCCAGTCCAGGTATTCCTTCACGCCCCAGGCATCGACGTCGTCTGCAAGGTCCACCTGCTCCGTGTACCGGTTGACGAAGTAGCGCAGCACCTTGCTCGAAAGCGGCAGCTCGATCTCGCCGTCGTTGCGGTGCTCGGCGAAGAAGTCGCTTTGCACCGAGTAGCAATCGTGGGCGTGGCCATGTTCGGCGTAGAAGAACCCGGGCTCCAGGTAGAACCAATCGTGGAATTCGACGAGGCGATCGATCTTCCTGCGCGGGGCCCCGGAGCGCTCCGCCAGGATGCAGCGGAACTCTTCCTGGACCGCCGGCCACCGCCATTCGGAATCGTGGTTCCCACGGATGATGTGAACCGAATTGCCCTTCTGGACAAAACGGGCGAGCGCGTCAAAGACCAATGGATGACGTTCGGCGGTGCGGCGCAGCTTCCACACGCACTTGGGGCCCGTGGGAGAGAGCCCGAGGGCGCGCTCCTCTGCGCTGATCTGGAAGGGCACGGGTCCCTGGGGCACCAGCGTGATGGTGACGAAGTCGATGATGTCGCCGTTGAGGATCAGACGCCACGGCTTGCCGTCTTCGCGGTGGGTTGCGTGCCAGTCGATGAAGGAGGACAGCGGCGCATCGGTGGAGCGGGGCTTGTCGAGCCTGGCGGCAGGCTTGAGGTCGCATCCGAGGTGAAGGTCTGAAATGGCGAGGAGGTTGTGGGGCCGTTCCGAGAACGACCGCACCCGCCGCCACATCCTGCGAAGCCCCATGGTCGCCTTGCTCCCTTCCCCCAACCAGGAGCTTGAGCAAGCGCCATGCCGCCCGCGCGACATGTTCGCGACTTCTCAGTGACGCATCGGAAGACCTAGAGAGCCTTTTCGTAGACGCGGTAGGTCTTGTATCTGCGGGCGCCCATTCTTTCGATGCCGCGGTTGATGAGGACGTTGTCTTCCAGCGTCCAGCTGAGCTCGCCGCCGACGTAGCCGGCGGCCGCGCCGCGGCGGGCCACTTCCGTGTAGAGCACTGCGGCCAATGTCCCGTACCTGTGCGAGGCGCGGAACTCCTCCTTCACGCCGAGGAGCAAGAGCCGCGCATGGTGGGGCCGGCGGAAGCGAAGCCGGTAGAGAAGCTTCACCAGATTCCACGGTCTCTTCATCAGCTCGCCGTCGAAGTCCTTCACCATCTCGTTCACGTCGGGGATGGCGAAGCACATCGCCGCCGGCTTGCCGTCCACCTCGGCCACCAGCGCGATGTGCGTGTCCACGAACATCTTGTACTCGGTGGCGATGATCTCCAGCTCGTCGGCGGTGAAGGGCGTGAAGTTCCAATTCTTCGACCAGGCGTCGTTGTAGACGTCGCGGACGATCTCCACCTCGCGGCGGAAGTGCGACAGATCCATCTCCCGCACCTTCACGTTGGGCAGCGCCAGCGTCTTGTCCGCGATCCTCTGCGTGCGCTCATCGACGTGGCCCGACGTGTACCACCAGGCGTAGAAATCCTTGGCCTTGCTCAACCCGGCAGATTCGATCAGCGGCCCCACGTAGGGCCGGTTGTGCGACATGCCGATGCGTGGGGGCGTGTCGAAGCCTTCCACCAGCACGCCCACCTCGCCCTTGGAGTCGAGGGTGAACGGCCCGCGCAGGCGCGTGCGCCCCTTGCTGCGCGCCCAACCGCCGGCGGCGTCGAAGAGCGCGCGCGCCACCGCCGGGTCGTCCTTGGAGTCGAAAAAGCCAAAGAACGCGACGCCCTTCTCCTGTGGCCATTGCTTGTCGAAATCGAAATCGATCTGCGCGCAGATCCGGCCGACCGGCTTGCCGTCCTGCGTGGCCAAAAAGCACTGCGCCTCACCGTGCTTGAGGAAGGGGCTCTTCTTCGCATCGAGCGACCGTCGATAGTCGTCGAGCAGCGGAGGCACCCAGTTGGGGTCCGACTTCATCCCCAGGGTCCACGGCACGTGCAGGAAGGATTCCAGGTCTTTTTTCGACCCGACCGGACGAATCGCAAGGCTCATCGTGGGCGCGGAACCTAACACGCGCCGTAGCGTTGCGGCCCGGCGCCCTGCATGATACGCGAAGCGCCTTTCTTCTCAGGGCCTTACACGAATGGACCCAAAGAGCACCGTCCACCTGCCCAAGACTGACTTTCCCATGCGCGCGGCGCTCAGCGAGCGCGAGCCCGCGCAGGTGAAGGCGTGGGAGGATGACAAGGTCTACGAGCAGCTGCTGGCGAAGAACGCCAAGGCGGAGAAGTTCGTCTTCCACGACGGCCCGCCTTACGCCAACGGCGCCATCCACCAGGGCCACTTCCTCAACAAGATCCTCAAGGACCTGGTGGTGAAGTACCACCTGCTCGCGGGCCACCTCACCGACTTCGTTCCGGGCTGGGACTGCCATGGGCTGCCCATCGAGCGGCAGGTGGACAAGCAGCTCGGCGCGAAGAAGCGTGAGCTCTCGGTGGCGCAGTTCCGCAAGGCCTGCCGCAAATACGCCGAGGAGCAGATCGACGTGCAGCGGCAGGACTTCAAGCGCCTGGGGATCTTTGCCCGCTGGGGCCAGCCCTACGAGACGATGGACTTCCGCTACGAGGCGGACATCGTGCGCGAGCTGGCCCGCGTCGTCCGGCGGGGCGCGCTCTACCGCCGCAAGCGGCCGGTGCACTGGTGCTTCCACGACGTCACCGCGCTGGCCGAGGCGGAGGTGGAGTACGCCGACAAGACCAGCCCCTCCATCTACGTGCGCTTTCCCGTGGTCGCGGGCGGGCCACCGGAATGGGGCCTGGCCATCTGGACCACCACGCCCTGGACCATTCCCGCAAACCTCGCCATCACCGCCAATCCCGACCTCGAGTACGTGGCCTACGATCTTCCCGGCCACGGCATCACGGTGGTGGCCAAGGATCTGCTGCACGCCTTCCTGCAAGAGACCGCGCCCGACGAGCTGTCGCAGCCCGGCGAGGCGCGCGGCGACGACCTGCTCTCCGCCGCGCGCGCCACCGGCGTCACGCTCAAGCATCCCGCGCGCGTCGTGAAGACGCTCTCGGGAGGGGAGCTGTCCGGCTGGAAGTACCGCCACCCGCTGGTGGCGCGCGACAGCCCGGTGGTGCTGGGCGCGCACGCGACCTCCGACGCGGGCACCGGGCTCGTCCACACCGCCCCGGGCCACGGCGAGGACGACTTCAACATGGGCGTGCAGTACGGCCTGCCCATCTGGGCGCCGGTGGACGGGCAGGGCCGCTTCACCTCCGACGTGGGCATCCCCGGCCTCGAAGGCGTGAAGGTCTTCGACGCCAACCCCAAGGTGATCGAGGCGCTGGCGGGCGCCGGCGTCCTGCTCAACCAGGGCGGCAAGGCGGGGCAGATCCGCCACAGCTACCCGCACTGCTGGCGTTGCAAGAACCCGGTCATCTTCCGCGCCACCGACCAGTGGTGGATCGGCCTCGACCTGGACATCGAGTTGCCGCGCCGCGGCCGCACCACCATCCGCAAGGCGGCGCTGGAGGCCATCGACGAGATCGCCGCGCGGGGCGGCTTCATCCCCTCCTGGGGCAAGGAGCGCATCCGCAGCATGGTGGAAGGGCGGCCCGACTGGTGCGTCTCGCGCCAGCGCGCCTGGGGCGTGCCCATCCCCGTCTTCTATTGCGCGAAGGATCGCGAGCCGCTGGTGTCGGCCGATGCAATGGAGAACGTGGCGCTCGCCTTCGACAAGGAGGGCGCGGATGCGTGGTTCGATCGCTCCGCGCGCGAGCTCCTGCCCGCGGGAACCAGGTGCGCGAAGTGCGGCGGGACGGAGTTCGAGAAGGAGACCGACATCCTCGACGTCTGGTTCGACTCGGGCTCCTCCTTCGCGGCCGTGCTGGGCAGCGGCGTGTGGCCGGATCTGAAGTTGCCGGCGGATCTCTACCTCGAAGGCTCGGACCAGCACCGCGGCTGGTTCATGTCGTCGTTGATGATCGGCATCGCCACGCGCGGCGAGCCGCCCTACAAGGCGCTGCTCACGCATGGGTTTTTGGTCGACGGCCACGGCCACAAGATGTCCAAGTCGATGGGGAACGCGCCCGATCCGCAAGGCTTGCTCAAGAAGTACGGCGCCGAGCTGATGCGGCTGTGGGTGGCGGGGTCCGACTACCGCGACGACGTCGGCTTCTCCAACTCCATCGTCGAGACGCTCACGGAGAGCTACCGCAAGATCCGCAACACGCTGCGCTACTGCCTCTCGCAGCTCTTCGACTTCGATCCCGCGCAGGACAGCGTCCCGGCCGAAGCGCTCCTGCCGGTGGACCGCTGGGCGCTGAGCCGGTTCGAGCGCTACCGCGCCTCCGTGATCGCCTCGTACGACACCTACGAGTTCCACAAGGTCTATCGGGCGACCGTGGACCTGTGCACGATGGACCTCTCCGCCTTCTACTTCGACGTGCTCAAGGACCGCACGTACTGCTCGGGCAAGCGCTGGCCGGAGCGGCGCGCGGCGCAGACGGTGCTCTACCGCATCGTGCGCGACCTCTGCCGGCTGCTGGCGCCGGTGCTCTCCTTCACCTCGGAAGAGGCCTGGCGTTACGTGCCGCGCCGCGAGGCGGCGAGCGTCTTCCTGGCCGGCTTCCCAGCGGCCGAGCCGGCGCTCGTCTCCGACTCGCTGGAGGAGGAGTTCCGCGTCCTCGGCGAACTGCGCGCGGTGGTCAACCTCGCGCTGGAGCAGAAGCGGGCGGCCAAGGAAATCGGCAAGGCCACCGAGGCGGACGTGACGCTCACCGTGCCTTCCGGGATGGCCCGGGAGGTCGCCGAGCGTTACGAGAAGCAGCTGGGGGATCTTTTTCTCTGCGCCAGCGTTTCTTTGCGCGCGGGCGACACGGCGGCTGCCGAAGTGCGCAAGAGCCCGCATCGGCCGTGCGACCGCTGCTGGCGGGCGCTCCCCGACGTGGGAGACGAAGGTCTGTGCGCGCGCTGCCGGCGCGCGGTGAGCGAGGGTTGATGCAGTCCAAGTGGAAGTTGCTGGCGCTGATCGCGGGGATCTGGTTCGTGGCCGACCAGGTCACCAAGTACCTGGCCGTGGAGCACCTGACGGCTGCGTTCACCGCCGCCCGCGCCCACACGCTGGAGGAAAAGGTCTCCGCCTTCGTCTCGCAGAAGAACCTGCTCGAGCGCGGTCTTGCAGATCCGGTGCCGGTCACGGTGGCGCCGTTCTGGCAGAACCGCTACACGCAGAACCGCGGAGCCGCCTGGGGCGTATTGGCAGGTGCGGGTGAGCAGTTCCGCGTGCCCTTCTTCTATCTGGTGAGCCTGGCCGCCGTGATCTTCATCTTTTCCTACTACCGCAAGCTGCGCAGCGACCAGCGCTACCTCCAGGTCGCGCTCGCCCTGGTGCTGGGCGGCGCCATCGGCAACGCGCTCGACCGCGTGCTGCGCGGCTATGTGATCGACTTCATCGACTGGCACTGGTTCGACCCCAACTGGCTGCGGCCCTCGCTGCACTGGCCCACCTTCAACGTGGCAGACAGCGGCATCACCGTGGGGCTTGCGATGTTGTTCCTGGAGATGCTGTTCGCCAAGAAGACTGCGGCCGCCAAGAACGCGGCCCCCGCCGCGAGGAAGGCCTGATGCTTCCGGTCCTGTTCACCATCACCATTCCCACCTCGCTCGGCCTCGTGGTCTGGCTGGCCGTCTCCGCCGCTTCCGGCGCCTGGCAGGTGCGCTCCGCGCGCGCCGCCGGCGAGAAGGATCTGCTCAAGACCTTCGCCATCTGGACGGCGGGAACGGCCGCGGTGCTCTTCGTGGCGGTCCGCGCCATCGGCGGGCAGAACATCGTGCACCTGCAACGCCCGCTCCTGATTCCGGTGCACACCTACGGCATCCTGGTGGCCGGCGGATTCCTCGCCGCCATGACCCTGGCGGCGCGCGCCGCCGAGCGCAGCGGCCTCTCCCGCGAGAAGGTGATGGACCTGTCCTTCGGCATCCTCATCGCCGCCATGGTGGGCTCGCGCATCCTCTTCATCATCGTCAACTGGGACGAGTACAAGAACGACATCGGCGGCATCTTCCAGTTCTGGAACGGCGGGCTGGTCTTCTACGGCGGGTTCCTCGGCGCCATCGTCTTCTCCGTCTGGTACATGCGCCGCCACGAGATGAGCTTCTTCCCCTACGCCGACGCGCTGGCGCCTACCATCGCCATCGGCCAGGCGCTGGGGAGGTTGGGCTGCTTCTCCGCCGGCTGCTGCTGGGGCGAGGCGTGCGATCCGCACTACGCGTTCGCGGCGCGCTTTCCGCCGGAGTCGCTGGCGTACCAGTCGCAGGCCACCAACCATTTGATCGCGGCAGGCGCGGCCACCACCGTGCCCATCCACCCCACGCAGCTCTACGAGGCGCTGGGGTGCGCGCTGCTCTTCCTTGGCCTTACCTTTTGGCGCTCGCGCAAGCGGTTCAATGGCGAGCTGCTGGCGCTCTATCTGATGCTCTACGCGCCGCTGCGCGCCCTGGTGGAGACCTTCCGCGGCGACGAGGAGCGCGGGCGCGTCTTCAACTTCCTGGGCGGGTGGGCGCGGCACGCATGGTGGAACCTCTCCACCTCCGAGCTGATCAGCGTGGGCATCTTTGCCGCCGGCGTCGTCATCTATGTGACGAAGAGCCGGCGGTCGGCGACGGCGCAGGTGCCCGCGGCGGCGTGATAGAGTTTTCCCGTGGCCGCGCCCTTCGAAACGCAGCAGCTTCCCCAGGAAAAGTACGCGGAGGAGCTCGACGCGCTGGACGAGGGGATCACGGGCCTCCACGTCTCCTACGAGAAGTACTTCCTGGGCATCGATCGTCGGCCGCCCGATCACGAGCGCAAGCGGATCTCGCACAAGGCGCGCGAGCTGCGCGAGTCGCTGATCAAGAACACCGCGCTGAAGTTCAGGATCAACACGCTGTTCGCAAAGCTGCTCTCCTTCGAGCGCATGTGGGACCGGACGCTGCGCGAGATCGAGGACGGCACCTACAAGCGCGACGTCTTCAAGGCCAAGATGCGGATGAAGGAGCACGAGGCTCCCAAGAAGCCGGCGGCCGCTCCGGCCCCCGCGGCCGCCATCTCCGACGACAAGCTGCGTCGACTCTATGACACCTATCTGGTCGCGCGCCGGCGTTGCGGCGAGTCGGTGGACGGCCTCTCCTTCGACTCGGTGGCCTCGCGCATCCGCGCGCAGGTGCCGCAGCTTCTGGAGAAGCACAAGGCCAAGAACATCGAGTTCAAGGTCGTGATCAAGGCCGGCAAGGCCGTGCTCAAGGCCGTCCCGCACACGTAAGCTGCCGGTTCTGGCCGCTTTCTGACCTTTCCCTACATGTCGGAGCTTGCCGGGCGGGCGGGCGCTGCCCACCCTTCGTCGCATGGCGAGGGGGGCGGCGATGCGGCGGGGAGGCCTGATCCTGATGCTGGGAGTTTCGGCGGCGTGCGTCCGCACCGCACCTTTGCCGCGCCAATCGGAGGCGATGGAGCGCTCCGCGCGCATCCTCCGGCAACTCGACAAGCTGGAGGCGGACCTGCACCAGGGGCAAGCGGAGATCGCCACCTACGGCGAGCTGGTGGACCGGCACAACCGCGCCGAGCAGATCGCCTGCAAGGTCACCGACGAGCACGTGGAGGAGATCCACCGCCTGGCGATGGCCCAGCAGCAGAAGATCGAACAGAAGCGCCAGCACAAGAAGAAGGCCATCGCCATGGCCCGCACCCCAGCGTCGAAACGCGCCTTCGCGGTCCGCTGAAGGCTCTCGCTTTTCTATTCGAACATCTGGTCCACCGGGACGACCTGGACGTCGGCGTCGCCCTGCGCGCCCAAGGGGAACTGCTCGATTTCCTTGTCGGTCGCGAGTTGGGCCGCCGGCTTCTCCGGCGATTTGCCCTGCGCGTCCTTCTGGTAGGTGATGGGCGTGGGCTCGCCGGCGAGGATGGTCTTCTTCACCGCCGCCATTCCCTTCCCGGCCATGGCGATCTCCAGCTTCGACGGATCGATCCACTTCCGCCAGGCCGCGTTCACCTGCTCGGCGGTGACGCCGTGGAGCGCCGCCCGCCATGAGGCGAGGAAGCCGCTCATCCCGTAGAAGGCGTCGTCGAGCGCGTACCCCAGCTTGCGCGCGTCGGTCTGATCGAAGAGCAGGATGTATCCGTCGAGGAATCCCTTGGTCTGCTCCACTTCCTCGGGCGTGAAGGGATCGTCCTTCAGGCTACGCGATAGCTCGTAGAGCGCGGCTCGCAGCGCGAAGAGCCGGTTGTCGTCGCGCACCGGCCGCAGCCAGATGGCGAACTGCTGCTGGTGGCGCGCCCGGCCCAGTTGCGCGGAGGCCGCGTCGCCGCCCTCCTGCTGGAAGTATTCG
>DASRTX010000009.1:0-2205 GCA_035655715.1 Myxococcales bacterium
GTGGCTCCGATGCCGGCGCTCGCATCCCGCCCGCGGCCCGCGCGTCCGGTGGCGGTGGCGCAGATCACGCCTCCCACTCCGCCGACTCCTCCCACCCCGCCGACACCCCCGACTCCGCCCACGCCCCCGGCAGCGCCTTCGCGCAGCACCGTGAGCATCAGCTCCCACAGCGATCGGACCGAGAACAACTGGACTTCCAGCTGGAGCGACGACCACCGCTCCACCTCGATCCACGTCCGCGGCGAGGTGCAATGGAACGACGAGGCGACGGACGTCGCCTCCATCTCGAAGGGCGGCTCCTTCGATCTCACCATCGATGACGGCGCCCACCACCGCCACGCGGAGATCCTTCCTTCCCGCGGCGGGCTGACGCGCACGCTGCTGGTGGACGGCGAGCCCCGCCCCTGGGACGCGGAGTGGTTTGCCCGGGCGTTGCAGGAAATGGATCAGCACACGGCCTTCGCCGCCGACCTGCGATTCCCCAAGCTGTACCGCCAGGGCGGCGCCCGCGCCGTGCTCGACTACGTCGGCCGGGTGGAAGGCGACTACGCGCGCCGCCGCTATCTCCAGCTCCTCGTCGAGCGCGATCCGCTGGACGAGGTCACTGCGCTGGCCATCTTCCGGATCACCGCGAAGATGGGCGGCGACTACGATCGCGCCGAGGTGCTGAAGGCGGTTGCCGCGAAGGCGCGCCTGGATACGGAAGGAAAGCGCAAGGCGTTCCTCGCGGCCTGCGCCGACATCCACGGCGACTACGAGCGCGGCCGCGTCCTGCACGAGCTGACCAGCCAGCCCCGCCTCTCGCCGGAGCTGACGCGGCTGGTGCTCGAAGCCGGCTCGAAGATCAGCGGCGACTACGAGAAGGCCCAGGTCCTGATCGCGCTGGCCGAGCACCACCCGGTGGCGCCCGCCGACTACCTCGCCGCCGCCGGCAGGCTGAGCGGCGACTACGAGCACGCCCGCGCCCTCAAGGCCCTCATCTCGACCCAGAGGCTCGACAGCGACGGACAGATCACCCTCATCCGCCAGGCCACCCGCCTTGGCGATTACGAGTCCGCAGAGGTGCTGGTGGCGCTCACGCGCAGCACCCGTCTGGCCCCTGACGCCCAGCGCGAGTACCAGTCGGCGGCGGATCACCTGGGCGACTACTCGCGCAAACGCGTCCTGGCCGCCCTCAGCCGGTAGCCGCCAACCGGACCGGTCAGAAGCTCCGCGTCTCCCCCACCTTCATCTCCACCATCTTCCCCTTCGCTCCTTCCTTCTTCAGCGCCTTCCCGAACTCCTCGGCCGTCCCCGTCAACACCGGGAACGTCCCGAAGTGCATCGGCACCACGCTCTTCGCGCCGACATCCCGCGCCGCCATCGCCGCGTCCTGCGGGTCCATGGTGAAGTGCCCGCCGACGCACGCCAGCATCACGTCGGGATGGAACCGCTTCCCGATCTGCTTCATCTCGTCGAACCAGGCGGTGTCGCCGGTGTGATAGATGGTCGGACCACCCTTCACCTGGATGACGAATCCGACCGGCGCCCCTCCATACAGCACCGGCCCGTTGTCGCTCGCCTGGAAGCCCGAGCTGTGCACCGCGGGCACCAGCGCCACGCTGACGTCGTCGCCCAGCTTGAGCACACCGCCGGCATTGGCCAGCGTATCCATCCCCGCCGCCTCCTTGGGCACTCCCGCCGCGACGAGCTGTCCGCCCAACTCGAACGCCGCCACGATCTTCGCGTTGGTCTTCTTCTGCAGCGCCATCGCATCGCCCACGTGATCGAAGTGTCCGTGCGAGATGAGGATGAAATCGACCTTCTGGATCTTGTCGAGGGCGCCCTTGTCCTTGTTGGACGGGTTGTTGATCCACGGATCGATGGCGAGCGTGGTTCCCGCCGGCGTCTTCACCACGAAGGCCGCGTGGCCGTACCAGGTCACTTCCGTCTTGCCCTTGCCGCCTCCCTGCGCGAAGGCGGGCACCGCAAGCAGCGCGAAGAGTGCGAAGATCCTCATGTCGGTTCCTTTCCCTGGAGCTGCGATTGACGCCCGGCATCTACCTCGTCCACAAGCCGGTTGGCCACAGCAGCTTTGCGCTGGTGCAAGCTTTCATGGAGGAGGTGCGCCGCGCGGGGATCCGCAGGGACCGGCTGCCCGTCTGCCATGGAGGAGCGCTCGATCCGTTCGCCGAAGGGCTCGTCCTCTTGCTGGCCGGCCAGGCG
>DASRTX010000010.1:0-4078 GCA_035655715.1 Myxococcales bacterium
TGGCCACGGCCTCCGGCCTGCTCTGCGAGGCCGCCACCTCCGCGCTGCCCTGGCTTGGAGGCCACAAGATGCTCTGGGCGAGCGGCCTCGCCGCCTACGGAGTGGCCTTCGCCGAAGGCCCGGCCCGGCTGGACGCGTACGCGCAGCGCATCCTGCAAGGCGGCACCGGCGAGGCCGTCGCGCGCGATGCCGCCTTCGACATCAGCGCCTCGAAGGAGATGGTGCGCAAGGCCGTGCGCCAGGTGGCCCTGACCCAGCTGCGCGCCGATCTGCTGGGGATCCTGAGGCTGATGGAGATCGGGCGCGCGCCGCCCTTCTCCCTGGACGGCCTCACGCTCTCGCAGCTGGTGCAATCGCCGGGCGCGCTCGAGCGCGTGCTGGGCGCGCCGGCGGCCCGCAAGGACCTTCTCTCCCGCGCCCGGGTCGCCGCCAAGGGCTCCACATATGAGCCCGCGCGGCTGGCCCTCGAGTCGGTGGCCATCGCGGCCAAGGACTGGAAGGACGACGACTCCGGGGCCTTCGTCGCCCAGGAGGCGGCGGTGAAGGCCTGGGCCAATGCCGTGGCCGCGCTGGCCGCGGACGTGGCGCTGGAACGTGCCCTGGATCAGGCGGAGCAGCAGCTGGTCCACCGCGGCGGGGGCGAGAGCGACGGCGGCATCCAGAGGCAGCACGAGTCGGGCAAGCTCTACCTGCTCACGCTCGACGAGAAGCCCATCCTCATGAACCGGGCGCGCGCGCCGCAGCTCGGCCACCTCTTCTGCGACATGAAGGACTTCACCAAGCGCACCGCCTTCCTCAAGGAGACGGTGGTGGCGGACTTCCTCTCGCGCGAGTTCTACGGGCCCATCCTCACCGCCGCCGCGCGGCACGCGCAGGGCGCGGCCCACCTGGCCGACAAGGGCGGCATCTATCTCAACAACCTGCTCGGCGACGCGGTCAGCTTCTCGGGCGACGTGGTGGCGCTGCTCGAGTTGGCCGACGACATCCGGCGCGCGCTTGGCAGCTACGCGCGGCGGCTGGACAGCGAAGGCACCCGCGAGGGGGTGGCGGGGGCCATCGCCGGAGTCGAGGAGAAGTTCCGCGACCGGCGCGAGCAGTTGCAGGCATCGGTGCGCTCCGCCCAGGAGGCGCTGCGGCGCGGCACGCTGGACCCCGCCTCCGGGGAAGAGCCGGCCACCCGGCTGCGGGCGCTGGACGTGGAGTTGCACCGCCTGGAGGACGAGCGCAGCCAGCAGATCGCGCTGGCCAGCGGCGAGAAGCTGGAGGCCGGCATCTTCATCTCTTTTGGCTCGGCGCCCGAGGTGGCCACCTTCGAGGATCACATCTTCGGGCAGATCAAGGTGTCCATCGCCGAGAAGATCAACGAAAGCGCTCGCGGCACCGCGCGCAACGGCAGCGTGCGGGCGAGGATGGAGGCGGTGCTGGATGCGGAGCGGGCGCGGCTGCGGCAGCCACAGCTCACCTGTCCGCTCCTGGTCTCCATCTCCCAGCCGCTTTCGATGCCATTGCCGGCAGACGTGGAACTCGCGATGCGGCGCTCGCTGGCCGAAGGCGACGTCGAAGGCGCGGAGACGGTGGTGGGGGCGGCGGTGCGCGACTTCGTGGCCCGCCTCGCCTCCGAAGAGGCGTCGGACGACCGCGGCGATATCTACAACGGCGGCGTCGCGGTCTCCGAGGAGGCGCTGCGGGCCTACATGGCGGCGCGCGGGCAGGACCTGGTCTTCCTGCCCCGCGAGGTGGAGGTGGGGCTCCTGCATCCGGACATCCGCGAACGGTTCGTCTTTCCGGTCAGCACCTTGCGGGTGGTGGCGGCGGTCGCGTCCGCCTCGCAGGGGCTTGTGGAACTGTTCGTCTTCGTGGGCCGGGCGCTGTTCAAGGGCTTCGAGCGGCAGGGCGGCCTGGGCGTCTACGAGATGGTCGCGCGCGAGAACCCCTTCTTCCTGCTGCTCGCCCAGCACCACGTGGCGGACTGGCTGGAGGAGCACGCTGCCGGCAGCGAGCCCGATTCGGGCGACTGGACTCCCGCGCTGCTGGAGGGAACGTGAGCGGCTCGCCGGACGAGAAGAAGCTGGTGGAGCACTACCCGCCGCCGCCGGAGGAACTGCCCCCGCCCACCTTCCGGCAGGCGCTGGTGGGGTACGGGAGCATCTTCTTGTTGCTGGTGGGGCTGGGCGTGCTCATCGGCGTGCTGATGAAGGTGCTGCGATGAGTTCGCGTTGACCCGATCGTGATCGTCAACCTCTCAGAACACGACCGGCTTGGCGTCCGCGGGTAGGGGGCTCTGATAGGGCTTGCCCTTCGTCGCCTTGGCGAACTCCGCCTTCGCCGAGGCCACCGTGGCCGGCTGCTGCAGCAGATCCACCAGCGAGCCCGCCAGCACCTTCGAGGCGACGCTCATGCCCTTGAGTCCCACCGGGTGCAGCGAGCAGCTGGTGGTGGCCCAGTGGTGGGAGGCGGTGCCGAGGGGCCGCGTGGCCACGCCCAGCTCCGCCAGCGGCACCGCCGCGCTGACCTCGCCGATGTCCGAGGAGGCGGTCGCGCCGTGGACGCCGTAGGGCGTGACGTCGGAGGCGAGCCCGGCTTCCGGCACTCCCACCTCCTTCTGCAGGGAGCGCGCGAAGCCCTCGTCGGCGGCGTCCCACTTCGGCGCGCCCACCCGCTCCAGCTCCTTCTGCATCACCTGGCCGAGCACCTGGTTGCTGACGGGATCGCGCACAGAGGCGAGGACCGAAACCTGCGCTCGCGTCTCGGTCCCCAGCGCGGCGCCCTCGGCGGCCTTGCGCATGCGGCCCAGCATCTCGTCCACGCTCTGGCCGTTGGCGTCGCGGAGCCAGACCTGCACCTTGGCGTAGTCGGGAATGATGTTGGCCACCACTCCGCCGTTCTTGATCACCCGGTGGATGCGGGCCGTCGGCTGGATGTGCTCGCGCATCAGCGACATGGCGTGCTCGAACAGCTCCAGCGCATCCAGCGAGCTGCGGCCCAGCCAGGGCGAGGCGGCGGCATGGGCGGTCTTGCCGAAGAACTCCACCTCGCTGGCGGTGAGCGCCAGCCGCTTGCCGTTGACGATCTCGTTCTTGTCCCCGGGGTGCCAGGAGAGCACCACGTCGGTCTTCTTGAAGGCGCCCGCCATCAACATGAAGGTCTTGCCGATGAGGATCTCCTCCGCCGGCGTGCCGAAGACTTGCAGCGTGCCGGGCAGCTTCTTCTCCATCCGCTCGCGGTTGGCAGCCACCGCAGCCGCCACTGCCGCAGTCCCGAGCAGGTTGTGTCCGCAGCCGTGGCCCGGCGCGCCTTTGGTCAGCGGATCCTTGCGCGGCTCGCCGCCGTGCTGCGAGAGCTCCGGCAGGGCGTCGTACTCGGCGAGGATGGCCACCACCGGCTCGCCCGAACCGGCGCTGGCCACGAAGGCGGTGGGAAGCTGGCCCACGCCGCGCTGCACCTGGAACCCTTCCTTCTCCAGCAGCTCCTCGAACAGCGCCGCGGACTTCTTTTCCTGCAGCGCGGTCTCGGAGAATTCCCAGAGCTTTTGCGAGACCTGCTCCCAGCGGGGCCGGGTCTGGTCCAGGTACGTGTCGGTTGCTGCGGCGGACAAGAGGATGGCGAGAAGCATGCGGCCTCCAACGCTGAAACTGCCCTTCAGGGATCTTCGACGAGCCTGCGGTGCACTTCCACCAGCCCGCGCGAGGCGGCGACGAAGATGCGATCGCCGGCGGGGCCGCTGACGAGGCCGGGGTCGCTGCCCACGCGGCCGTCCGGATATCTCTGGCGGAAGTCCTCGGCCGTCCAGAAGACCGGCTGCGGCACCGGCTCGAAGCGCTCCATCTCCGGCTGATCGAGGACGGCGCGCGGGTAGAACCTGCGCACCACCGACAGCTCGCCGGGCGTGGCGTGATGGCCCTCTCGCGCGCCGAACATCTCCATCACCACGCTGCGTACCTCGGGCAGCTCCCACCAGTCCACCGCGAGGCAACGCGAGTCGGGCACCGAGGCGTGCACCTGCGCGCAGGCCGCCTTGAGGATGGCCTTGCTGCCGTGGTGCGCATTGAGCAGGAGGAAGCGGCGGAAGCCCTGCTGC
>DASRTX010000011.1:0-2324 GCA_035655715.1 Myxococcales bacterium
CCAGCGGAACCGCTCGTGCAGCGCGTCTCCGTCGGTGAAGTCCTCGGGCGAGAAGCGCGGCACCGCGCAGGTCCAGTGGTTGGAGAGGCCCCCTGCCGAAAGCTCGCGAAACCAGCGGGCGGGCTCGCCGCTGCTGACCGCGTCGGGGGGAGATGGGTCCGGCAGCTGCCGGCGCTTGCGCAGCAGCGTCATGCCCGGCGCGCGCACCGTCCAGCCGCGCGCCGAGTCCCGGCTCCCTGCCTCCAACACGGTGACGGAGATGCCCGCGCGCGCCAGCGTCCACGCCGAAGCGGCGCCGGCCGGACCGGTGCCGATCACCACCACCCTGCGCGATTCCCCCACGCGCCGTAGACACCAGATTGCACGGATCGGGTCAACCGATGGATGCTCTGCCGGATGGAGCTCCGTCCTTTCGGCCCCACCGGCCTGCGCGTCTCGGAGATCGGGCTCGGGTGCGCCCGCCTGGGCGGCGTGTTCCAGGGGGAGGCAGCGGGTTTTCTCGACGTCCTCTCCGCTGCGCTGGACGCCGGAATCAACTTCTTCGACACCGCCGACATGTACAGCCAGGGCGAGAGCGAGATCCTGCTGGGACGCGCGCTCCGCGGGCGCCGCGACGGCGTGGTCATCGCCACCAAGGCAGGTTACCGGCTGCCGGCGCAGCGCCGGCTGGCCGGGCGGCTGAAGCCGCTCTTGCGGCCCTTGGCGAGGGCGCTGGGCCTGCGGCGGGAGAACCTGCCCGCGGCGGTTCGCGGTGAGCCCAGCCAGGACTTCTCCCCGGAGTACTTGAAGCGCTCCCTGGAGGGCAGCCTGCGGCGGCTGCAGACGGATCGGATCGAGCTGTTCCAGCTGCACAGCCCGCCGGCGGAGATCGTCGCGCGAGGCGAGTGGGTGCAGGCGCTGGAGGCGCTCAAGCGCGAGGGGAAGATCCTGCACTACGGCGTTTCCTGCGACGCGGCCGACGCGGCGCTGGCAGCGCTTTCGCTTCCCGGCGTTTCCTCGCTGCAGCTGCGCATCAACCTGCTCGACCAGCGGATGGTGGGACTCTTGCCGGCGGCGCGGGCCAGGGGCGTCGGCGTGATCGCGCGCGAATGCCTGGCCAACGGGCTATTGGTGAAGGACGAGGTGGATCTGTCGCGCTACTGCGCGTCACCCGAGGAAGCCGAGGAGCGCGCCGCGCAGCTGGTCACGTATCGCAAGCAGGCGGCGGAGAGCGGCTTCACGCTGGCGCAGGTTGCGATGCGCTATGTGACGGCGCTGGAAGGGGTCTCCGTGGCGCTGGTGGGGGCGCGGACGCCCGCGCAGCTCCAGGGACTGTTGCGGGAGCTCGCGAGCGAGCCGCCGCTGAGTTTCGGGGACACCATACGACAGGTTACGTAAGGTGTCCCCGAAACTTGAGGACCGAGGCATAGACGCTCTCGGTGTCCCTGGCCATCCGCTTCGGACTGAAGCGGGCTTGCACCGCCGCGCGGCCCTCTTCGCCCATCCGCGCCCGCAGCGCGGGATCGCGGATCAACGCCAACAGATTTCCTGCCAGCGCGTCGAGATCGCGCGGCGCCGACAGCAGCCCTGTCCGGCCGCGTTCGATGACTTCGGGAGCGCCACCGCTGTCGAGCGCCACCACCGGCTTCTTCATCGCCATGGCCTCGAGGAAGACCAGGCCGAAGGGCTCCTGGAAGGACGGCAGCGCGAACACGTCGGATGCGGCCAGGACTTGAGGAATGTCGGCGCGAAAACCGGTGAAGAGCACGTCGTCGGCCACGTCCAGCTCGCGGGCCAGCGCCTTCAGCTCCTCCGGATAGCTGGACCCCGCTTGTCCGCCGGCGGCTTTGTCCTCTTCGCCGACGATGAGGAGCTTCGCCCCGGGAACTTGGCGCCGGGCCACCGCGAACGCGCGGATCAGATCGGCATGGCCTTTCCAGTGAAACAGGCGGGAGATGCTGGTCACCACCGGCACATCCGCTGTCAGCCCCAGCTCGCGCCGCAGGGGTCCCGGGTCGATGGCGGGATCGAATCTGGAGATGTCGATCGCGTTCAGCACCACGTGCGTTCGCGACGGCGGAAAACCGCGAGCCAGCGCGGTGCCGGCGACGAATTTCGAGATGCCGATCAGCGCATCCGCGCGGCCCAGCGCCCAGCGCGCCTCGCGCGTCATCCAGTCTCCCCACCCGACGTGGAGGTGGATGACCGACCTCGCCCCCGTCAGGGAGGAGAGGAGGACGCAGGGCACCGCGTCGCGCGGCCGATCGCTGGAGTGCAGGATGCGGATACCGTTGCGGCGGATGTAGAGCGCCAGGCGCAGCAGGCTCGCGCCGGCGGCCGCGATC
>DASRTX010000012.1:0-3386 GCA_035655715.1 Myxococcales bacterium
CGACCAGGACCGTGCCGTCCGCGAGCAGCGTGGCCGTCTGGTTCTGCCGCGTGGCGTTCATCCGCCCCGCGTCCGCCCAGGTGTTCGTGGCCGGATCGTAGATCTCGGCGCTGTCGAGCATGGCGCCGGAAGGATCGCTCCCGCCGCTGACGAGCACGCGCCCGTCCGCGAGGAGGGCCGCGGCGTGGAAGGAGCGCATGGCGGTCATCGGCGCGGTGGGCGTCCAGGTGTTGGACCAGGGATCGTAGAGGTCCGCGCCCGGATCGCTGACGGCGCGCCCGTTGTCGCCGCCCGCAACCAACACGCGCCCGTCGAGCAGCAAGGTCACGGTGTGGCCGTAGCGCTGGCGGGAGGTGCGGACGTCGGGCAGGAACGCGCCGGCGACCACTTGCAGCGTGCGGCTGGCGGTGGCGCTGCTGCCCACCGGGCTCTGCACCGTGACGGACAGCTGGTAGGCGCCGGGAGTGAGGCCCGCGGTGTAGTCGAGCACGTTGCCGGTTCCGGAGATGATCGTCCCGGCGCTCAACGTCCACGAGCAGGACATGTTCGACTGCGCGGCCACCGAGGCGCGGGCGCGCGTGCCGGCGAGGACCTTCTCCTGCGCGAAGAGCTGGGCCAGCGGCACGGCCACCACGGTGATGCTGCGGGTGCCACTGGCCGAGCCGCCCAGGTTCGAGACCTTCACGTCGAGCGCGAGCGAGCCGACCGCCCCCGCGGTGTAGGCGATGGCCGGCGTGCCCTGTCCGCTGGTGATGGTGCCGTTGGTAAGGGTCCAGAGATAAGTGGTCCCGTTGGCCGTGCCCTGATCCTCGGTGGACGCCTGGAGCGCGGTCTGTCCGGTGGTCACGAAGGCGGCCGCCGTCACCGAGGGCGTCGCAGGGGGCGCGATCGACGAAGCGCCCACGGCAGTGACGAAGTCGCAGATCGTCGAGCCGGTGGCGTTGGCGCCAGTGATCACATAGGTGGCTTGGCGCGTGACCACGGTGGGCGTGCCGCTGATGACGCCCGACTGCGGATCGAGGCTCAGCCCGGTGGGCAGCGCCGGAGTGACCGAATAAGCGGAGATGATCCCGCCCGCGTTGGTGGGCAGGTTGGGCTGGATGGCCGTGTCGACGGTGTATTCGGTGGGGTTGGTGGCGTACGCCAGCGCGGTCGGGGCTGGCTCCCGGACGGTGATTGTCACGACGCCGGTCGTATTGCCGCCGGAGTTGGTGGCGGTGACGGTGTACGCGGCCACCGGGCTGACGGCAGAGGGCGTGCCGCTGATGATGCCGGTGACTGGATCGAGGCCCAGGCCTGCCGGCAGCGCCGGGGACACTCCGTACGCGACCGCTGCTCCGCCGGCGTTCGAGGGAATGTTTGGCGCGATGGCGATGCCGCGGCTGTAGGCCGGTGCGGTGTCGCTGTAGACGAGGTTGGTGGGCGGCCGGGCGTTGACGGTGATGGTCAGCGTGCAGGTGGTGCTCCCGCCGCTGTTGGTGGCCGTCACCGTATAGGTCCGGCTCGGCACGGGCGCGCCGGGCGCGCCGCTGATCACGCCGGTATTGGTGTCGAAGAAGAGTCCAGCCGGGAGCGCCGGCGCCACCTGGAAGCTGACCACGGCTCCGCCGCTGCTGGCGGGCAGGTTGGGCAGGATGCCGGCGCCACTGACGTAGACGGCGGGGTTGCTGGAATAAGTGAGGCCGCTCGGGGCCTGGTCGTTCACGGTGAGCGTCAGCATGAAGCTGGCGTTGCCGCCGCTGTTGATGGCCGTGATCAGGTAGGGGCCCGAGGAAACCACCGCGGTCGGCGTGCCGGAGATCACGCCCGAGGTGGCGTCGAGCCCGAGCCCTGCGGGCAGAGCCGGAGAGCTGGTGAAGCGCGTCACCGCGCCGCCCGAAACCGCCGGCACCTCGGGTGGAATGGCCACGCCGCGGGTGTACGTCACCGCATTGTGGGAATAGCTCAACGCGGCGGGCGCCACGTCGTTCACCGCGATGAGCAGGCTGCAGCTCGCGGTACCGCCGGCATTGATGGCCGTCACGGTGTACGCGGTCAGCGGGCTGAGGACAGTGGGCGTCCCCGCGATGACGCCGCTGGTGGCATCGAAGGTGAGTCCCGCCGGCAATTGCGGGGAGATGGTGTAGCTGGCCGCCGCGCCGCCGGAGCTGTGGGGCAGGCTCGGGGAGATGGCAACGCCCTTGGTGTACGTGGCCGGGCTGGCCGCGTAGCTGAAGGCGCGGGGAGCGACGGCCCCTGGCGCGCTGCTCTTGCCGCCGCACCCGGACTGCAGTGCGGCGGCGAGCGCGGCCAGGAGCGCGATCAAACGGAGACGCGCGGGAGACATCATCGCCACTGTCTTACGGCCGGCAGATCTGGGTGATGGTGTCAGCCTTGTCGCCGCCGATGAGCATCACGTCGCCGTTGCCGAGACCGACGCCCAGCACGCTGGTGCCCTGGCCGGTGGTCAATGCGGGACCGATCGTCAGCGTATCGTTGGCGGGATCGTAGATCTCCGAGGTGGAAGCGCCCGTGGTGCTGTTGACCGATCCGCCCGCCAGGAGGACCTTGCCGCCGGGGAGCATGACGGCGGCGGCGTTGACCCGGCCCTCGGTCTTGAAGAAGGCGTTCGCGGTGGTCACGGTTGTGCCCTGGCCGCCGTTCGCGAGCGTGTCGTAGATCTCGACCGCTCCAGCCGCGCCGCCGGGGGCCCCGACGGCGGCCAGAAACCCGAAGGAGTTCAGCACGCGGCCGGCCAGCAGCGCGAACTTCCCGTTGGGCAGGGCGACGGGGAAGTGCCCGCTCCGCGCCTGGGAAAGGGGCGTTGCCAGCACGGTCCAGTTCTGGGTGGCGGGATCGAACAGCTCTACCGCGGCGGTCGGCGTGCTGGTGTTGGGGCTGCTGCCGCCGGCCACGGCCACCATGCCGTTGGAGAGGAGGAAGGGCGCGGGGAAGCCCTTCTGCTCCGACATGCTGGTGTCCGAGGTGCCATTGTTGGTGTAGGCCCAGGTGTTGGTGGCGGGATCCCAGAGCTCGGTGCTGGACTGGAAGAGGTTGTTGGAGCTGCCGCCGACGGCGAGCACCTTGCCGCCGGGCAGGGCGACCATCGCGAAGTTGACGCGGGGGATCTTCATGTTCCCCGCAGGGGTCCAGGCGTTGGTGGCGGGATCGTAGATCTCCGCGCTGGCGAGGTTGTTCGAGCCGCTGATGGTCTGGGGGCCGGTGCCGCCCGCCACCAGCAGCTTGCCGTTGGCGAGGAGGACGGCCGAGTGGGCCTGACGTGCGGTACCCAGGAGCGGCCCGTCGGTCCAGGTGCCGGTGGCCGGGTCGAAGAAGTGCGTGCTGCGCGAGACCGAGACGTTGGTGGTGGGGGTGGTCGCGGGATCGTTGCCCTGGCGCTCGTTCGC
>DASRTX010000013.1:0-3681 GCA_035655715.1 Myxococcales bacterium
TCGGCGCTGCTGCCGGCGATGCTGGCGGCGGCGCCCGCCGCGTCCGTGCCGACGTACGCCCTGGGCACGCTGCCGGTGGCGGCAGGGCAGGGCGACGTGGAGTTTCCTGTCGCCGGCGACTTCAGGGCGCAGATCGGCGTGCTGCTGCTGAGCCAGGGGACCTTCGACGACCGCAATCCCTTTGCGTACCTGTCGCAGGTCTCGCCCTGGGCGTGGCTTCACTACGACGGCTTCGAGAACCTGCGCCTTTCCGTGGCGTTCCAGGAGGCGTGGATGATGGCGGTGTCGCCGATGGGGATTCCCTCGTCCCACGAGGAACGATTCATGGCCAGGGCGCGGGCCCAGCAGCCCAAGGGTGCCTCCGCGCTCTACCAGATGCTGCAGCTGGACTTGCGCAGCCTCGACGACCCCACCACCGGGAACCACCAGATCGTCTTCCGGCCGAGGTTTCGCGTCGGTGTCGGCCTCAACCTGGATACGAGCCGCATCCACTCGATGGCGCTCTACCAGGAGGCGGCGCTGCGGTTCGGGGATTCGTCGTACGTCGCGCGCGCGTTCGACTTCTACCGTGCGGTGGCGGGGTACACCTGGACGACCAAGCGAGGTCTGTTCGTCACCGCCGCTGTGCTGGGACAGGTGTCGATGAATCCGCCCGGGACTGCGCTCGCGTTCACGTTCGGGCCGGTGCTGGGTCTCGCCTATCGCATCGCGCCGGGAGGGAAGGCCCCCGAGACGCCACCGGAGCCGCCGGAGATCGAACAGTGACCGTGGACGTGGCATCCTGCGCTTGATGGTGGAAACGCGGTTGGTGGAGGGCGAGGACGAGCTGCGGCAGATCCTCGAGCTGCAGCGCGCGAATCTTCCCCGCAGCCTGAGCGCGGAGGAGATCGCAGCGCAGGGCTTCGTCACCGTCGAGCACTCGCTGGACGTGCTCCGGCGCATGCACGCGCTCGCGCCCAGCGTCATCGCCACCGAGGGCGGGCGGCTGGCCGGGTATGCGCTGGTGATGCCGATCGAGTGCCGGGAGCTCTTGCCCATCCTCGAGCCGATGTTCCGCAGGCTGGACGGGATGGGTGGCGTGCTGGGGCGTTACTACGTGATGGGGCAGATCTGCGTGGCCCCGGCGTGGCGGGGGCGCGGCGTGTTCGATCTGCTCTACGCCGCGCACCGCCGCCACCTCGCCGGCCGCTTCGACAGCAGCATCACCGAGGTGGCGACCCGGAATGTTCGCTCGATGCGAGCCCACCTGCGCGTCGGATTCGCGGTCATCGAGCGTTATCGGGACGCCACCGACGAGTGGGCCGTCCTGCGCTGGGACTGGTCGGGACGGTCGTAGGCGCTGACGGCGGTGTGTCGCAGGTGGGCGGGACGGCGGGGGCCTGCGCTCAGCGACGGGGTGACGGTGGCCAGCTCGGCCAGCGTGACGGCGGCGAAGACCATCCAGAGGAAGACGACGAGGGCGGGACCGGTCCAGAGCTTGAGCGCGTTCATGGCGGACATCCTTTCTTCGGCAGACGCGAGGTTTGATGCCGCCGGCGGCGCGGCGCTACGCGATCGGGGCGCGGATCGGGCACTTGAGATCCGCTGAGGATCTTGTGATCCTCTCCGGATCATGACGCAGCCGGACCTGGGACGACTGAGCGGCATCCGGCGGACCGCGAAGCTGATGGCCGCCCTGCTCGCCGGGCGCGATCTCTTTCGTGACGACGTGGCCAACCTTCTCGGCGTTCGCGTCGCCGCGGCGGATCGGCAGCTCGAGGCCATCGGGCGGCACCTGCCGCTGGTGCGGGAGAAGCGCCGGGGTCGCGTTCACGTTCGCATCGACCGATCGAAGGTGTCGGGCGGCACCGAGCGGATTCCCATCGCCACCACCATCGCCGCCTGCGTCGGCGCCAGCCTGGCCCGCCTCTTCGAGGGGACCAGCTATGAAAAGGGCATGCACGACCTGGTGCACTACGTGAGCCGGGATGCCCTCCACCCCGAGCGGTTCCAGGACTTCCGCCGCCAGTTCGTGTTCCTGGTCCGCGGCGGGGAGAAGGCGCTGCCAGAGAACGAAGCGTTGCTGGAGGAGGTGGTGGATGCACTGCAGCGCCGGCGGCTGCTGCAGATCCGGTACCGGGGCTTCGACGGCAGGCGCACCTCGGTGCGCATCGAGCCCCTCTCCTTGGCGCTCTACGACCACCAGCTCTACGTCATCGGCCGTCCCCACGGGCGCGCCCCCCATCCCTATCGGTTTTCGCGCATCGAGGATGCGGAGGCGCTGGCCGCGACGTTCCGCTACCCGGACAAGGACGGCTACGACCCCGAGCGCGTCTTCGCCGACAGCTTCGGCATCGCGGTGGAGGAGAAGTACCCGGTGGAGCGGATCGAGGTGAGCCTGGCGCGCCGCTGGGAGCCGTTCGTGCACAGCCACCGCTGGCACCGCTCGCAGGAGGCGTTCCTGCGCGGCGGCCGCATCCACGTGCGCCTCAAAGTCAGGCTCTGCCCCGAGGTCATTTCCTGGGTGCTCGGCTTCGGCCCCGACGCGCGCGTGGTGGGTCCGCCGGCCCTGCGGCGCCGGATCGCGCACCTCGTCCAGCAGATGGCGCGCGTGCACGCGCCCGAGGGTCGACAGGCGCGACGCAGCCGCAAGGCCCAATGATCATCGGGCCCACGCGCGGCCTTCCGCAACGGCTCCCGGATGCCGGACCGTCGCGCTTCGATCACGAGCTGTTGCTCGCCCTCGGATCCCGTGTGAACCGATTCATCCAGTCCGCGCCGAACGTGCGCCTCGCGGCGAGGTCGTTGTGGAACCTGCAGAGCAGGCGGATGTTCCCTGGCGTGGACGAGCCGCCCGCTGCGCGTGGAATGATGTGATCGTACTCCACGCGGATGCGTGATTGGCACACGCCGCCCGATTCCAGGGGCCATTGGCAGCAGCCACCATCTCGCCTCCAGACCTGGCGCTTCACGGAGGCGGCGATGCGTGCTGTCTCGCCGCCTCGGCCGGGACGGGGCTTGTCCACCAAGCCCTTGCGCGTCGCGTGGCGCTTCAAGAGCAGGTCAAGCCCCGCCTCGAGAATGTCCTCGGCGTTTGCGTCCGGGACCGTGTGCGAAAGCGCCGCCTGCGCGGCCTTCAGCTTCTCGACGAAGGCTTTGGAGACGGTGAAGTGGAGCCGGGACAGGTCAGCGGTGAGCGGTTCGACCGAGCCTGCCGGCCTCGCGGCGGCCGACCGCGGGAGATCGGCCTCGGGGCTCGGGACGGTTGCCGGTTCACCCGGCTGAACTGAAGCCGCGGTTGGTTCACCCGGGTGAACTGAGCCCAGCCCCGGTTCACCCGGCTGAACTGAAGCCGCATCCGTGACCCGATGCGCTGCGGACTGCCGGACGACCGTGATGACGTCCCGGTGGGGTGCCGCACCTGGCTGAATCGCCGCCGCCACCGCCTTGGCATCCCGCCTGGAGCGCTGGAAGAACCTGGGCAGCACCTCGTGCCGGTTCTCCAAGGTCAGCACCTTGGCGACGTGCACGATGCTGGTGATGCACAGCCGCCCATCGCGCAGCGGCTCGAGAACCTCCGGGAACCGCTGCACCAGCTCCGCCGCGGTCTTCCGGTAATGCGCCGCTCCCTTGGAAAGCCCCAGCTCGCGGTGCAGGAAGTAGAAGAGGCTCGAGTACCCGAGCTCGAGCCACCCCCTCTGT
>DASRTX010000014.1:0-16092 GCA_035655715.1 Myxococcales bacterium
AGACGCGCCGCAGAAGCTGGCTGCGCAGGTGGAAGAAGCGCGCGCCAAAGGAGGGCGGGTGCTGTGCGGCGGCGCGCCGGCGCGCGATGCGGCCGGCAAGGGACGCTTCTTCGATCCGGCGCTGGTGATCGACGCCAACCACTCGATGCAGGGCCTGATGGTGGAGGAGAGCTTCGGCCCGATCGTCGGCGTGCAGAAGGTCGCCGACGACGACGAGGCGGTGCGGCTGATGAACGACAGCCCGTACGGCCTGACCGCGGCCATCTGGACCCGCGATCAGGAGCGCGCCTTCCGGGTGGGTTCGCAGATCGAGACCGGCACGTTCTACATGAACCGCTGCGACTACCTGGACCCGCTCTTGCCGTGGACGGGCGTGAAGGACACCGGCAAGGGCATGTCGCTGTCGAAGTACGGCTTTCTGCCGCTGACGCGTCGCAAGTCGTTCAACCTCCGCACCCAGACCTGATTTCGCGCATCGGACCGACATGCCACTGGTCCGCATCGCCCTGCGCAAGGGCACCAAGCCGGAGTTCCGCCGCGCGCTCGCCGACTCCATCCACCGCGCCATGGTTGAAGCGATCAAGATCCCCGAGCAGGATCGCTTCCAGGTGATCACCGAGCACGACGAGTCGGGGCTGGTCTACGATCCGTCCTACCTGGGCATCTCGCGCAGCGACGGCGTGGTCTTCGTCCAGATCACGCTCAGCGCCGGGCGCACGCTGGAAGTGCGCAAGGCGCTGTTCGCGCGCATCGCCCAGAACCTGCAAGAGTCGCCCGGCCTGCGCCCCGAGGACGTCTTCATCAACCTGGTCGAGACGGCCAAGGAAAACTGGTCCTTCGGCAACGGCATCGCCCAGTACGCCTAGGGCTAGTTTCGGGGACACCTTACGGAGAGTTACGTATGGTGTCCCCGAAACTCCGTTCGACCGCGGCGAACTCTTCGACGCTGAGGGTTTCGCCGCGGCGCTGAGGGTCGATGGCGGCGGCGGCCAGGGCCTCGCGCGCTCCGGGCATGTTCTTGAGCGCGTTCCAGAGCGTCTTGCGGCGTTGCGAGAAGGCCGCCTTCACCAGCGCGCGGAAGCGCTGCTCCTCGCGCACTTCGGCGCGCGGGTGCTCCAGCATCTGCAGCACCAGCGCGCGGCTCTCCACCTCGGGCGGCGGCGTGAAGGCGTGCCGTGGAACCGACAGGCCGATCGACGCCTCTGCCACGTGCTGCACCAGCACCGAGAGCAGGCCGTAGTCGCGCCCTCCCGGCGGCGCGGCGATGCGCTCAGCCACCTCGCGCTGCAAGAGCAGCACCGCCCGGGAGACCGCGTCCCGCTGATCGAGCAGGTGGAAGAGGATGGGCGAGCTCAGGTGATAGGGAAGGTTTCCGCAGAGCACCACGCGCTTTCCCAGCCGGCGCGCCACCGCGCGCAGATCGAAGCTCTTGGCGTCCGCCTCCACCACCTCGACGCCCGGCAACTCCGCGCGCAGGATCGGCGCCAGCTCCCGGTCGCGCTCCACCGCGATCACCTGCGCGCCGGTGGCCGCGAGCGCGCGGGTGAAGTGGCCGAGGCCCGCGCCCAACTCGACCACGGCGTCCCCCGGACCGACCCTGGCCAGCGCCGCCAGCGCGGTCAACACTCCCTCGTCCCCGAGGAAGTTCTGCCCCCACTCCTTCTTCGGGCGAAGGCCGTGGCGGCGGAGCAGCTCGGCGGGTTTCACAGCTTCCAGCCCGGATCGGCGGACATGGCTGCGTCTGCGCGCTCGCCGCGCAGCAGGCGGTGCGCCCCCGCCATGGCGATCATCGCCCCGTTGTCGGTGCACAGCCTCGGCGGCGGCAGGAAGAGGGAGATGCCCTCCGCCGCGCATCGCTCTTGCGCCAGCGCGCGCAGCCGGGAGTTGGCCGCCACGCCGCCGCAGATCACCAGCGCGGGCATCCGCGCATGCCGGGCGGCGCGGACCGCCCGCGCCGTCAGCGCGTCGCAGACCGCCTCCTGGAACGAGGCGCAGAGATTCGACAGCGCCTCTCCCTCGGGCACGCCGTGCTCGCGCACGTGCGTGAGCACCGACGTCTTCAGTCCACTAAAAGAAAAGTCGAACGCCTCGCGCGCGCGCCGCGACAGTCCCCGGGGGAAGGCGATGGCGCGCGGATTTCCGGTGCGCGCCAGCGCGTCGATCCGCGCCCCGCCCGGGTAGGGGAGCCCCAGCAGCTTGGCGACCTTGTCGAACGCCTCCCCGGCGGCGTCGTCGAGCGTGTGCCCGAGCGCGTGGTATTCGCCGAGCGCGCGCACCTCGTAGAGCGAGGTGTGTCCGCCCGACACCACCAGCGCCAGCCAGGGCGGCCTCGGCACAGGGTCGGAGAGCAGCACCGCCAGGAGGTGCCCCTCGAGGTGGTTGACGCCGACCAGCGGCAGGCGCGTAGCCGCCGCCAGCGACTTCGCCACCTGCACGCCCACCAGCAGCGCGCCCACCAGGCCGGGGCCGCGGGTCACCGAGAGCCCGTCGAGATCCCGTAGCTCCAGCCCCGCCTTGCCCAGGGCCGCGTCCATCACCGGCAAGACGCGCTGCAGGTGGTCGCGCGAGGCGAGTTCCGGGACCACCCCGCCCCATCTGGCGTGAAGGTCTGCCTGCGTGTGCACGACGTCGGCCAGCACCCGGCCGTCCGACCCTTCCTCGGTCTCCACCACGGCGGCCGCCGTCTCGTCGCAGCTCGTCTCCAGCCCCAGCACGCGCATCGGTGCGCGGGGTTTAACGCGATCGGCCGAGGTTGGCGAGGATCTGCCGCCAGCCGCGCCGCAGCCTGCCGCCGAGAGGCGCCGGAGGGGGCGTGGTCGGCACGGCCGGAGCGATGGCGGGAGTGTTCTCCGCCGGCGGCGCCACCGGCACCTCCCCATCCGCCGGCAGCCCGGCGACGCGCGCCAGCGGAGCGTCCGGCGCGAACCTTCGCGCCGCTTCCCCGGCAGCGGCGGAGACACGGCGGCTCTCCCCCAGCTCCTCCGAGGGATCGCGGGCCGGCAGCTCGATCACATGGTGCAAGCGCAGCGGCGCTCCCGAGATGATCCGCAGACGCGCCTCCTCCGCCTCGCGGCGCAGCCGCTCGCGCCGGAGCCCCCGCACGGGCGGGAAGTGCACCAGCTCCACCGGCTTGTGCGCGACCACCACCAGCTCGGGCCCGACGCGCTCCTCGTGCTCCGCCGCTTCATGCGCCAACGCCAGCGCCTCGTCCTCGGGCGGCGGTGGCCGGGGCGGCGAGGACACCGGCGCCGGCCGCGGCGGCTCGGACAGCCACTTGACGAGCGAGGGCCGCTGCCCTGCCGGGCGCGCTTGAGGCTGCTCACCCGAGCGCAGGATGCCGTCGCGCATCAGCCGCTCGACCGCGAGAAGCGTGCTGAGATCGTCCACCGGCGAGAGATCGATGGCCTCGCGCAGCGTGCGCTGGCCGTCGAAGTTCCGCAGCACGCCGTTGATCTCGTCGGGCAGCTCGGAGAGATGCGCGGCGAGCTGCTCCAGATCGACCGCCAGCCGCGTCGAGAGCGGCAGCTTCTCGGCCGCGCGCGACAGCTCGTCCACGCGCCGCATGGCCTCCATCAGGACGCCCTGTGTTCCGCCCTCGATGCGCGGCTCGCGCGCGGGAGCGGTGAACTCGACGCGGAAGTCGCCGCTCTCCCAGGTCATCAGCCGCCAGAAGGCGGCGGCGCCCACCAGCGGCGCCAGCTCCGCGTCGATCACCTGCCCGTCGCGCACCCAGACCCGCGCCGTCTGCCCGGCGGATTCGCACTTCACCACCGCGTTTCGCTTCCAGTTGTCGAGGGACTGGAAGAGATCGAGCAGCCCGAGGTCGCGCACGTGCCCGGTCAGCGCCGCAGGCGATCCGGGATCGGAGAGCCTGCGCCGATCGAGCAGGATCTGCACGCGCTGCACAAGTTCCTTGAGCAGCACCGGCTTGGGCAGGTAGTCGTCAGCGCCCGCCTCCAGGGCGCGGGCCTTCGCCTGCGGGCTGCGGTCAGCGCTGACGACGAGAAAGGGCAGGCCGGGCCGCTGCGCACGCAGCGATCTGCAGACCACCAGCCCGTCCTGGCCGGGGAGCGACGCCTCGCAGATGATCAGCTGCGCAGCCGGCCCCTTCTCCAGCACCTGGGCGGAATCCACCGCGGTGTCCACCGTGAAGCCCGCCTTGCGCAGCGCCAGCTCGATCATGCGCAGGCTGCGGATGTCCGCATCCGCGACCAGCAGCCGATCGCCGGCCATCAGCTCTTCCGCTTCCCGAAGAGCAGCCCGGAGAGCACGCCGCTGCCGCCCTGGCTCTTCGAGCCGGTCTTCCCCCGACGCTGCTCGATCAGCCGCAGCTCCAGCGCCGCGTCGGAGTGGTGCGGGTCCAGCTCCAGCGCCTTGCGGAAGGCGTCCACGGCCGAGTCGGGTTCCTTGGTGCGCCAGAGGACGCCGGCGACGTAATAGGTGCGGGCGGTGGGACCGGGCGCGCGCAGCGCGCGGTTGATCAGGCTTGTCGCCTCCTCCTTGGCCTGCGGGCTGGACCTGGGATCGCTGACCAGCGCCCAGGCCAGCGCCGCCAGCGCGTCGCCCGTGGCATCGAGGTCCACCGCGCGCCGCAGCTTGTTCAGCGCTCCGTCGAAATCGCGCTTCTTCAGCAGCACCTCGCCCATCTTGAGGATCAGCGCCGCCTCTTCCTTGCGCGGGTCGTTCTTCCCGCCCTTGCGCGAGGCGTCGTAGGTCGCGCGCGCCGGCGAGGTGGCGAGGCTCTCGTACGCATCCTTGAGCGCGCCAAAGAGCGCCTGCAACTCGGCCTGCAGCGAGGCGAGGGGGCCGGCGGCGCGATCGGGATGGAAGCGCTTTGCCAATTGCAGATATGCGCTCTTGATCGGTTCGGTGGCGGCGCCCGGCGCGACTCCCAGGCGCTCGTAGGCGTTCTGGCGCTGCAGCAGCCGGGCCCGGGAGCGGACTTCGTCGGCGAAGCGCTGATCCTCGTAGCAGAGCGCGGCGGATGGCTCCGGAGCCGCCCTGGGGGGCGCAACTTCCACCCCACCCTCCATCTTTTCCTGCGGCGGGGCGGGCAACGTGCCCAGGTTGCGCACGCCGCGCGCGACGAGCTTCTTGCGCATCTCGCGCCCGCGCTCCACGTCGGAAGCGGTCCCTGGCTCAGCAACCACCTTCTCGCCCTCCGCCGCGGGCGGCGGAGGCGAGCGTTCCATGTCCAGCTCCAGCTCCGCGTCGTGGACCTGGGGCGGTCCGGGCGCGGTGGACGCGACCCGGTCGAGCGAGAGCGAGTCCAGCCGCGAGAGCGCCTCGTCCTCGCCGACGTGCGCGCGGCGCGGCGGTCCGGAAGGCCGCGCGCTCGGCGTCCGGGCCGTGTCGAGCTCCAGCGAGGCTTCCTCCTCGATGGGCTCGAGGAAGGGCTCGGGCTCGAGCACCTCGCCCTCCTCTTCCGCGGGCTGCGGCTCGGCGGCTCCGGCGAGCAGCAGGGCCGCGATCAGCGCCTCCGCGCGCGCGGGCGGCAGCCCCGACACCTGGGCGAACTCGCTCATCCGCCGCGGCAGGGCCAGCAGCGTGGCCCCCCGCATGTCCAGAGACGGGAGCGCGATCCGCCCCTGCAGCTCGGCCCATTCCAGGCTCAGCCGGACGGGCTGTTCCCCGAGCCACTGGATGACCCGCTGGCGGCGCGGGGCGAGCCTGGGCAGCTCGAGCGCGTCCACCAGGCAGGACATGGGGTTTACCGTCACCTCGCGGGACCAAGGCGGGGGCGGCTCCCAACCGCGCCAGTCGTACTCACCCTCGGTGAGCTGCATCAACTGCAGGAGGTTGGTCGTATGCTGCGCTGCGAGCGCCGCCCGCAGCTGGTCCGCCGTGAGCAGGCCCCGCTGGACCAGCACCTCGCCGTGCCGCTTGCGCATCTTCACCGACTCTTCGCGGCTGGACTCGATGTCCAGCGCATTGACCCAGTCGTTGGCGAGGAGCACGTGCGCGAGCGTCTGGAATCCCTCGAAGGTGCCGGCACCGCACATGTCCCCCGCGCGAAAGAACAGGCGCATCTCCACGCGCTGCGGGGTTTCCAGCCAGAGGGTGCCGCTGGCGCGGGAGCGGAACACCGCCGCCACGAGCTCCGGAGCGCTGATCTCCGAGAGGTGCCCGCGGGCCAGCGAGGGCAGGAGCTCGAACGTATCCACGGGTGGCATCCTACTCCGGTTCTCCCGGGTCCCGACGAGTATGGATTTGTCGCAGGGCCTCGTACACCGCGATCCCCGTGCAGGTGGAGAGATTCAAGCTACGGGCGGACGGCTCCGGAATCATCGGTACCCGGACGCGGCGGGCGGGGAAGCGGTCGAGCAGCGGCTCGGGCAATCCGCTCACCTCGTCGCCCAGCACCAGCCAGTCGCCGGCTCGGAAGCGCGCTTCCCAGAGCCCCACCTTCCCGCGGCCGCTGAACAGGTGCAGCCTGTCCGGGTCGACGGCCTCTGAAGCCAGCAGCTCGTCGAACGAAGCCCAGGTGGCCGCGTGCACCTTGTCCCAGTAGTCGAGGCCGGCGCGGCGCAGGTCCTTGTCGTCGATGCGGAAGCCCAGCGGGGCTATCAGGTGAAGGCGCGACCCGGTCACGGCGCAAAGCCGCGCCACGTTTCCGGTGTTGGGCGGGATCTTGGGCTCCACCAGCACCACGTTGAGACGCGCCGCGCTGGAGTCGAGGAAGAGCCCTTGTGCTGCGGGTCCGTGCCCGGTATTCGGAGCCGGCATGGCGGGGATCGCGATCATCGCCAATCCGAACGCGCGCCGCAACCGCGAATGGCCGCTGGCTGCCCAGCAGCTGCGGAAGGCGGCGCCCGGGGCGGCCATCCTGGAAACGCGAAGTCCCGAAGAGCTGCTCGGCGTGGCCCGCGTCATCCAGCGGGATCGACCTCGAGTATTGGCCATCGCCGGCGGCGACGGAACGGTGACGCACACCGTGACCGCCCTGGCCAACGCGCTGGGCGGCGATCTCCCCCCGCTGGCGCTTCTGGGGGGCGGCGCCTACGACTCGCTCGCGCCGCTGGGCGGCTCGGGCGCCGCCGAGGACCGGCTGCGGCGCCTGGCCGAAGCGCTGGCGTCGGGGAGCGAGCTCCGGGTGGAGCAGCGCGATACCCTGCGCATCATCGCGCCTGACGGCGGCGGAGACCGGTGCGGGTTCCGTTTCGGAGTGGGCCTGCCCGTCCGGTTCGTCGAGGCCATCTACGCCACCGGCGTCAACGGACCCTGGACCAGCACGCGCGTCCTGGCGCGCGCCTTCTGGTCCTCGCTCACCCGCGGCGCCTTCGCGAAGAGCCTCTATGCTCCCATGGACCTGCGCGTCCGCCTGGACGCCGAGGAGTGGCCGGCGGTGGAGATCTACGGGCTCGTCTGCGCCACGGTGGCCGAGGCGGGCCTCGGGCTGCGTCCGTTCCGGCGCGCCACCGAGCAGCCCGGTGCCTTCCAGGTGCTGGGCCTCACCGCCGGTCCGCGGCAGTTCGCGCTGGAGCTGCCCCGACTCCTGGTGGGGCTGCCGGCGCGGCGCGACCGGTTGCTCGAAGGAGTCGGCGAAAAGCTGGAGCTTTCGGGTCGCGCCCCATTGGCCTGGTTCCTGGACGGCGAGATCTACACCAGCAAAACGGGCAAGCTGGTGATCGGGCTCGGGCCCCGGGTCTCGCTGGTCCGGGCATGAGCGAGCCGCGCAAGCTGGTCAACCTGCGCACCCGCGCGGTGCTGGCCGAACGCATCGAACGGGCAGATCAGTGGTGGACGCGCCTGGTCGGCCTGCTCGGACGGCCGGGCCTGCCCGAGGGCGCGGCCCTGCTCATCGAGCCCTGCGCCGGAATCCACACCTTCTTCATGCGCTTCCCCATCGACGCCGCGGTCCTCTCGCGCGAACTCCGCGTGATCCGGTCGATTTCCAATCTGCGCCCGTTCCGCGCCACCCGCTTCCATCGCGGCGCGCGGATGGTGCTGGAGCTTCCTGCGGGCAAGCTCGCCAGTACCGGCACACGGGAAGGCGACACCCTGGCCTTCGCGATTTGACCTCTTGTCTGGTAGCTTGCACTCCGGTCTTCCCGCGATCACCCCAATGCAAATCCTCCACGCAGCCCGCACCGACGTGGGCATGAAGCGCGACAACAACGAGGACAACCTGCTCGTCGTTCCCGAGCAGAACCTGTTCGCGGTCTTCGACGGAATGGGCGGCCACGCCGCAGGCGAAGTCGCCAGCGCCATCGCCGCCAACGAAGTGCGGGAGTTCTTCGAGCTCACCGGGCGCGACGAGGAGGCCACCTGGCCCTTCAAGGGCGAACGCGAGCGGGACTACGACCAGAACCGCACCGTCACCGCCATCAAGCTGGCCAACGCCCGCATCATCGAGGCCAGCCAGCAGGACGGCGCGAAGAAGAACATGGGCACCACGGCGGTGATGGTGCACTTCGTCGAGCGCAACGGCTCGGGTCCGCGCGCGCTGGTGGCGCACGTCGGCGACAGCCGCGTCTACCTCTTCCGCGACGGCAAGCTGCAGCGCATCACCATCGACCACTCGCTGGTCGAGGAATACCTGCGCCTGGGGAAGATCACCGCCGAAGAGGCGAAGAACTTCCCGCAGAAGAACATCATCCTGCGGGCGCTGGGACAGCAGAAGAACGTGGACGTGGAGATCAACGTCTGCCAGCCCCAGGCCGGGGACATCTTCCTCATCTGCTCGGACGGGCTCTCGGGGATGGTCACAGACGAGGTGATGCAGGCCATCGTCGCGCGCAACGCGGGGAATCTGGAATCGGCAGCGAAGAAGCTGATCGACACCGCCAACGCCAACGGCGGCGTCGACAACGTCACGGTGGTGCTGGCGCAATACCGGCCGGGCTGATCGCCTGCATTGCCGTTTCAGGCGTCGAGGCGGATGCCGGGCGCCGCGATCTGATCGACCACCCGCTCGCCCTGCGCGATGTGCGTGTTCTCCCAGATCACGGCCCGCTCCAACTGGGCTCCTGCGTCGATGCGCGCGCCCGCGCCCACCACCACTCCCGGACCCAGCCGCGCTCCCGCCTCCACCTTGGCGCCGGCGTGCACCAGCGCGGGCGCGGCGAGCGGCGCCTCCACGCGCGCGGCCGAATGCACGAAGACGCCCGGTGCGCGCTGCTCTGCGTCCGCGAACGGATCGGCGTGCGGGCGGAAGCGCTGCAAGGGCACGCGGCCCTGGAGCACGTCGAGGTGCGCGCGGAGCAGCGAGCGCGGCGCCCCCAGGTCGCCCCAGTAGCCGGACTGCAGGAAGCCGAGGACCTTTCCGCCATCATGGATGACGCGCACGTAGGCGATGCGGTTGATGTCGCTCTCACCCTCGGCGGGCAGACGCGCCAGCATCTCGGGCTCGAGGACGTGCACGCCGGTGAAGTGCGTCCTGGTCAGCGAGGAATCGGCCGGCGCGCCCCGTCCGGCGATGCGGCGCACGTTCATGTTCGCGTCCACCTCCACCGCGCCGTAGCTGGCCCCGGGCGGGTATGGCGCGAGCACCATGGTGGCCACCGCCCCCGCGGCGCGATGCGCCTCCAGCGCGGCACCCAGGTCGACGTCGAAGATCATGTCGCCGTTGAGGAGGAAGAAGGTTCCTGTCCCCAGCATCGCCTGGGCGCGCTTCACGCCGCCGCCCGTGCCGAGGATGTGCTTCTCCTCGCGCGAGACGGCGAGGCCCAGCGAAAGCTCCGCCGCGATCTTTTGCGCGCCCTTCTCCATTTCGGCGCCGAGGTGGTGCGTGTTGATCACCACCTCGGTCACGCCGGCGTTCTTGAGCAGCGCCAGGTTGTAGCGGAGCAGGGGCACGCCGCAGAGGGGCACCAGCGGCTTGGGAACGCGATCGGTGAGCGGCCGCAGCCTCGTGCCGAAGCCCGCGCACAGCACCATCGCCTTCAAGTGCTTACTCCAGCGCCGGCGCGGCGCCCCCGGCGGGGCGGCGCAGCCAGCGCCAGAGCGCCGCGAACCTGCCCTGCAGGAGGCTCACGAGACCCACGTAGAAGAAGCCCCATTGGAAGAGCAGCAGGAACGGCAGCGAGAAGTAGACGCCCTTGTCCAGCGCGAACCAGATGGAGCTGGTGAGGTACGCGCCCAACGCCAGCTCGAGCAGCGGCTGGGCGGTGAGCAGGGTGCGGTAGCGCTTCTGCAGCCAGCTCCGATCGCGGCCCTGCACGCCCATCTTGGGGGTGCGCGTGAAGCCGGTCTCGTAGCCCACCACCGCCTCGATCACGGCCTTGCTCTGGTTGACGCACATGCCGATGCCCAGCGCCATGATGAAGGGCAGGTACTTGATCCGCTGCCAGACCGGCATGCCGATCTCGCGCTGGCTGGCGATGTAGAACATCACCACGCTCATGGTGGCGGTCCAGAAGAAGGGCAGGTCGAGCAGCAGCACCTCGTACCAGCCGTGCTTGAAGCGGATGACCATGCTCACGGGCATGAGCACGGTGAGCAGGATCATCAGCGGGTAGGTGAAGTTGGCGGTCAGGTGGAAGAAGGCCTCCACCTTCACTGCGCGCGGCAGGTCGCTCTTGAGAATGCGCGGCAGGAGCTTGCGGGCGGTCTGGATGCTGCCCTTGGCCCAGCGGTGCTGCTGCGACTTGAAGGCGTTCATCTCCACCGGCACTTCGGCGGGCGAGACCACCTGGGGCAGGTAGACGAAGCGCCAGCCCGCGAGCTGCGCGCGGTAGGAGAGGTCCAAGTCCTCGGTGAGCGTGTCGTGCTGCCAGCCGCCGGCGTCGTCGATGGTGGCGCGGCGCCAGACGCCGGCCGTGCCGTTGAAGTTGAAGAAGCGGCCGCTGCGGTTGCGCGCGGTGTGCTCGATGACGAAGTGTCCGTCGAGGAAGATGGCCTGGGCCTGGGTGAGATGGCTGGAGTCGCGGTTGAGGTGGTCCCAGCGCACCTGCACCATGCCCACCTTCTCGTCGGTGAAGAAGTGCACCGAGCGGAGCAGGAAGTCCGCCCCGGGGACGAAGTCGGCGTCGAACACCGCCACCAGCTCGCCGGAAGCGACCAGAAGGCCTTCCTGCAGCGCGCCCGCCTTGTAACCCCTGCGGTTCTCGCGGCGGATGTAACGGATGTCCACGCCCTCTTGTCGCAGCCGCTCGACACGCGAGCGCGCGATGCCCTGCGTCTCGTCGGTGGAGTCGTCGAGGACCTGGATCTCCAGGCGATCGCGCGGGTACTCGATGCGGGCGACGGCGTCGATGAGACGCTCCACCACGTACATCTCGTTGAAGATGGGGAGCTGGATGGTGACCCGCGGCAGCGTCTGGAATTTCGCCTTTGGCGCCGGCAGGTTGCCCTTGTACTTGTAGAACAGGTACGCCATCACGTACCGGTGCGAGCCATAGATGGAGAGGATGAGCAGGACCAGAAAGTAGGTCGCGAGAAACAACACCTCCACCCAGGTCATCGAGGCTCCACCGAAAACTCCAGTAATTTCCGGGATCTGAGTCCCGATTTGCGCCGCACTGTAGGCGACGCCCGAACGCTTGTCAAACGAGCAGCCGCCCGCAATGCACCGCGGCACCCACATCCGGTTTCGAGACCCCCATTCCAGCACCCCCCTGTCCGGAATGCTCCAGAAAAAAGAAAAAAATTTTTTTTCTTCAGCGCGCGCCGGCGGCGGGCAGGCGGGGCTCCCAGCCTGGGGCCGCGGGCCGGGTCAGCCTCGCGTAGGTTGCGTCTGCCTTCCGCCGCAGCCCCTCGCGGATCAGCTCGAGGTGCGCCGGCGGGTGCCGGAAGAAGTTTCGCTCCAGCGCGACGTCGGCGGCGTAGGCCCGCTTGATCTCCGGGAGCGACCAGGAGGACGGAAAGGGGAGGTAGCGCAGCGGCGGCTCGCGGATCCACCATCGGGTGAATCCGAACCGCGCGTGGTTTTCGTCGTAGATGCGCGTCCCCGGGTAGGGTACCAGCACGCCGCGCGCGTTGAACGCCGCCGCCAGCGGCGCCGCATCCCGGATGAAATCGACGGTGGCGCGAAGCTCGGACAACGTCTCGTCCGGCCAGCCGAACATTAGATTCAGCATGCAGTGCAGCCCCAGCGCGCGGGCGTCGGACAAGACGCGGAGCACGCGCTCGACGGTCACGCCCTTGCCGATGCGCAAGAGCATCTCCGGATCGGCGCTCTCCATCCCGATGTCCACTCCAGCGCAGCCCGCCCCCTGCATCGCTGCCAGCACATCCAGGTCGAGGTGAGCGGGGTGCGCGGTGCAGGTCCAATGCACGCCCAGCGGCGCCAGCGCCTCGCACAGCTCCAGAACGCGGCGCCGGCCCACCGCGAAGGAGTCGTCGAAGAAGGAGAAGGCGGTTGCGCCGGTGCGATCGCGCAGCTCGCGCACCTCCGCCGCCACCGAGAAAGCGCTGCGGTAGCGGAACCTCCTCCCGGTGACGTTGTTGCTGCAGAAGGTACAGGCCGCCGGGCAACCCCGCGACGAGAGCAGGCCGGCGGGCGACAGCACCTGCTTTGACCCATACCAGCGCGGGTCGAAGAGGTCCAACGCGTCGAGCGGCGCCGGCAGCGCTTCCAGATCGAGCAGGAACCCGCGCGGCGCGCTTACGCCGCCGCGCCAGGCGAGCGAGCGGACCTCGTGCAGCGCGCGCCGGCCGTCCAGCGCGTCGCACAGCTCGGCCAGCGTCTCTTCGCCTTCTCCTTGCACCGAGTAGTCGAACCCGTGATCGAGCGGCTCCAGCGGAGCGACGGTCGGGTGCGGGCCGCCGCAGGCCAGCGGCACCCCGAGCCCCGCGAACGCGGCGGCAAGCGCGTATGCGTCCCGGACGTAGAGGGTCTTGCAGTGGATGCCCACCAGCGTGGGCCGGAAGGCCATCGCGCGCTCGACGATCCCGGCGGAGTCCTTGGGCGCGAAGGGCGCGCTCGCGTCCAGCAGCGCCACCTCGTGGCCGGCCTTTCGCAACGCCGCCCCCAGGTAGAGAAAGGAGAGCAGCGGCGAGCGCACCGTCTCGTCGGTGGGCGGGTTGATGAGGAAGAGTCGCGCCACGCCCCAATCCTAGTCCGCACCCTGCGCGGCGAGCGAGGGGGGCCAAGGAAATACCGGCGGCGCGCCAAACGCATCGGGCGTGTTCCACGGCGCCTGCAGCTCGCAGGCTTCACGGTCCAGCACCATCGGGCCGGGTGGATCGGCGCGCGCGGCGACGAAACCCTGCCCTCGCCGCATCGTGCGGACCCGGAGCGCTCGATCGGCGCGCGCGGCGAGGTCGCGATCGATCGCGTTGGGCGGGTCGCGCCACGCAGGCAGCTCGCGCCAGGCCAACGCGTCGAGCGCCTCGTCCCAGGCTTGCTTGCGCGCCGCTCCGCCCGCCAGGAGAGGCGCCACCAGCCGGTCATGGAAGTCGCGCGCCACAGTCGCCTCCCGCCAGAGATCGATCAGCTTCCACCAGCGCCCGGGGCGGAAGGCGTCCGAGAGCAGGTGGGGCGCGCCGGTCTCCAGAAAAGGCAGGAATCCGTAGAGTCGCAGGGCCTCGGCGCAGGGCCTGCCCAGCGCATCGCGCAGGTCCAGCGCGCCGGCCTGGATGCGCAGGGCCGCTCGCGGCCCCACCGTCCGCGCAATCCAGCCGCCCACCGCCGCGAAGTGCGCCGCGCCGGGGATGGCGTCGAGCGCGCCTGCTTCGGGCCAGACCTGCGCGGGCCACGCTTCGCTGCCGATCCACGCGGCCAGCGCTTCGTGCAGGTTCGCCGGCGCAGGCGGTTCCACGGCGTGGAAGTGGGACAGCTCGTGGAGCAGCGGGCCCACATAGCGCGTCTCGATCCAGGCCAGCGGGTCGCGAGCCGCCATCTCCGCCAGATCCGCGGGGCTCGCATAGAGCATCGGCATGGAGGAGCCGAAGTGACACCCCGCGTAGACCTCGCCGAACGTACGCCCCTCCACCAGCGCCGCCGGCGACGGCGCTCCCAGGCACTCCGCGCAGGAGAGCCCGGCATCCGCGACCCGGCTGAACGCCGCTTCCAGCGCCGCACGCAGCCGAGGCATGCGCGAGAGCGACAGCCTTGCGCCGAACAGGTTGCGCTCGACGCCGTCCCCCTGCAGCTGGCGCCGCAACATCTCCGGCATGGTCACGCAGTAGTGCTGCCGCAGCACTGGCTCCGCCTCCGGCCTCGCCACCTCGGCCGCCACCAGCGCTTCCAGCATCCCCGGCGCATGCAGCGCTCCAGCGAGAAGCTGCCCGCGCCGCCGGAGGACGTCCGCCGCCACGCCGAGCAATCCACCGAGGTCCTCGGCGCGCTCGACGTTCGATCGCATCAGGGGTGCGCCGTGCGCACCGCCGGCAAGGGCAGCGACTTCCGGAACACCGCCCAGGTCCGCAGCGTATCCAGCCCGACCTTGAGCTGCGCGTCGTCCTGCGGATCGTCTGGTTGCCGCGGCTGCGGCGCGGGCGGCTGCAGCGACGCCGCCACTACCGCCGTGGCGTCCTCGCCCTTGAAATGCCCGGGCAGGCTCTGCTCGCGGGGAGACTCCTCGTCGGACCCACCGGCCTTCACCCAGACGTCGGGCCCGATCCCGCGCTCCTGGATGCTCCGCCCGGAAGGCGTGTAGTAGCGCGCGATGGTCAGCTTGAGACCGGACCCGTCCTCGAGCTCGATGACCGTCTGCACGCTGCCCTTGCCGAAGGTCCGCGTCCCGATCACCACCGCGCGACCCGAGTCTTGAAGGGCGCCGGCCACGATCTCGCTGGCGCTGGCAGTTCCGCCATCCACCAGCACCACCATGGGATAGCGCGGCTCTGTGCCCTGGGCGTGGGCGCGCTCCACCTCCACGTGCTTGCCGCCACGGCCCTTGGTGGTGACGATCACGCCGCTCTCCATGAAGCGGTCCGAGACCTTCACCGCCTGGTCCAGCAGCCCGCCCGGATTGTGGCGCAGGTCCAGGATCAGGCCGGTGACCGGCCCGCCCGCCTGCGCCTTCAGATCCTCCAGCGCCTTGCGCAGGTACTGGTCGGTGCGGTCCTGGAAGGTCTTGATCTTGACGTAGCCGAGCTTGTGGTCGAAGAGCTTCGACTCCACCGAGACGATGTGGATGACGTCGCGGATGAGCGTGAACGACCGCGGCTCCGCCCAACCGGTTCGCTGCGCCTTCAGCGTCACCTTGGTGCCCGGCGGCCCGATCAGCGCGCGCACGGCATCCGCGTCCCGGCCGCCGGCTACCTTGTTGCCATCCACCTCGAGGATGCGGTCTCCCGGTTGGAACCCGGCCCGCGACGCCGGCGAATCGTCCATCGGCGCCACCACCACCACGTCCTCGCCGCGGGTGGACAGCTCGAGGCCCACGCCGCCGTACTCGCCCTCGGTCTCCTCCTTGAGCGCGGCGTAGGAACGCGGATCCATGAAGCTGGAGTGTGGATCGAGCGTGCGCACCATGCCGTCCACGGCGCCGTAGAGGAGGCGGGTCTCGTCGACCGGCTCCACGTAGTTGTTCTGGATCAGCGAGAGCACGTGGCTGAAGACGTCCAGCTTCCGGTACGGTCCCGCCGGATCGCGCGCCGCCTGGGCTACGCGGACCGCGCAGAATCCACCCAGCGTCGCGCAGGCACACAAAACGAGGAACTTCTTCATCTGGCCGCTCCTCCCCTGGCGCCAGCCAGGAGCGCCGTCGTCTTGCGGGTGCGCGCGAGCCACCGCTCGGGATCGAGCGGCTTCTGCCCGTCGCGCATCTCGAAATAGAGATACGGGCCCTTGAGGGACCCGGTGTCGCCCACGGTGCCCACCTCCTCGCCGGCGCGGACCGTGTCGCCGAGCGCCTTCTGCAGCTGATCGAGGTGCGCCATCAGCGAGAAGACGCCGCTGCCGTGATCGACGATGAGCAGGTTGCCGAATCCCTTGAACCAGCCGGCATGGGCCACCTTGCCGTCCCAGACGGAGCGCACCGGCGTGCCGCGCTCGGCGCGGATGTCGATGCCGGTCTGCAGCGTGACCGTTCCGAAGCGCGGATCCACCGCGCGCCCGAAGCGCACCTCGATGCGGCCGCTGGCGACGGGGAAAGGAAGCTTGCCGCGCGCCTTGCGGATGGAGGCCTTGAGCAGGATCTCCGGCGCCATCAGCATGGGATGCGTCCGCCGGATCTCCGCCAGCTTCTCGGAGAGCTCCTT
>DASRTX010000015.1:0-3761 GCA_035655715.1 Myxococcales bacterium
GATCCGGATCCGATGGTGGTGAAGCATATTCTGGAGAACCCGCGCTGCACCGAGCGCGAGGTGCTGGCAGCAGCCTCGCGCCGGCCCCAGCGCATCGAGGTGCTGGAGGAGATCTTCCGTTCCCGGCGCTGGTCGTCGAACCGTCGCGTGCGGCGGGCGCTGGCGCTCAATCCCTACACCCCGCCCGCGCTCGCCTCGGCGGCGCTGGCGCTGTTGACCGCGCCCGACCTGCGCGAGGTGGCGGGCGACCTGACCATTTCCGCCGACGTGCGGGTGCAGGCCCGGCGGCTCCTGGGCGGGCGGTGATCTACTTCTTCGCGGCGGGCGACTTCGCGTCCGGCTGCGGCACCTTTTCCTGTGGCAGCGATTCCTTCTTGGGCGTCACGTCGATCTCGTCGTCACCCGTGACCGACCGCTTGAAGTTCTTGATGCCCTTGCCCAGCGCATCGCCCAGTTGCGGCAGCTTGCTCGCGCCGAAGATCAGCATGATCACGATGAAGATGAGGAGGAGCTCGCCGAACCCGAAATGCATCGGAATGTCACCTCGGCGCGCAACCTAGCACGGAGATGCTCCCGGCGCACTTCCAGCGGATGGGCCGGCCCCTCATCTGGGGGCACCGCGGGGCGTCCGCCGAGGCGCCGGAAAACACGCTGGCCGCATTCCGCCTGGCCCTCCAGCAGGGCGCCGACGGTGTGGAGCTGGACGCGCAGCGGTGCGCATCGGGCGAGGCGGTGGTGGTGCACGACGAGTCGCTCGAGCGCACCACCGGCCACGCCGGGCTGGTCACACAGGCCCCGTGGTCCGCGCTGCGATCGCTCGACGCGGGTTCGTGGAAGGGGGAGAGGTTTCGCGGCGAGCGCGTCCCGCTGCTGGCGGAGGCGCTGGCCGCGTTTCCCCGCCTGGTGAACGTCGAGCTCAAGTGCGAGGACGCCGACGACCGGGGACTCGCCGTCGAGGTGGTGCGGGTGGTCCGGGAAGCCGGCGCCGCCGATCGCGTGCTGCTCAGCTCCTTCAACCCGCTCTGCCTCTGGCGGGCGCGGCGACAGGCGCCCGAGATCGCGCGGGCGCTGCTCTTCGAGCGCGAGCAGCGCTGGCCGTTGCGCTCGGCGCTGGCGGCGCCGGCGCTGGGGGTCGCGGCGCTCCATCCGGAGCACGTCCTGGCCACGCCCGCGCGCGTGCGGCGCTGGCGCCGGCGCGGCTACTCGGTGGGGTGCTGGACGGTGGACGATCCGGAGGCCGCGGACCGCCTCTACCAGAGCGGCGTGAGCGGCCTGATCACCAACCGGCCGGCGGCGCTGCGCGCGAAGTGGCCCGCGCCGCTCAGTTGATGTTCACCCTGCTGGCCTTGAGGTTCAGCTGCGAGCCCGCCTTGATGTTGCAGTTGCTGGACACCTTCAAGTCGAAGGTGGTGCCGGTCTCGATCTTGCCCGACTTCCTGGTCTTGATCTCCAGATCCTCGCAGTCGAGCACGATCTTCTTCTCCGCGCGGATCTCGACGTCCCCCTCCTTGGCCTCGATGACGAACTTCTTGTTCTTCACGTCGAAGCTGAGCGTGCGCTTCCCGCTCTTGTCGGCGATGACGATCCTCTCGGCGTCCTTCTTGTCGTCGAGGATGATCTGATGACCGGACTTGGTCTGGATCATCACGGTGGTGTTCTCGTCGGTGTACGCGTCCTTCATCGGCTTGTCCTTGCCGTTCCAGAGCGACCCGATGATGTAGGGCCGGTGCGCCTCGCCGCGCTCGAACGCCACCAGCACCTCGTCGTTGACGTGCGGGAGCCAGTAGAACCCGCGGCCCGCGCCGGCGGCGGGCTGGACCACCCGGCACCAGTCCGACTCGGGCCCGCCCGGCAGCACCGGGAACTTCACCTTCACGCGGCCGAGCTTGTCCGGATCCACCACGTTGGTGACGATGCCCACCACCACGCCGAACTGCTTGGACTCGTTGGTGGAGGCGGACTCCTGCGCCTTCTGGATCAGCTTGTGGAGGCTGTAGTCGCTCATTTTGGTGTCGGCCTTCTCAGAGGATGGGCGGCAGCGTGAGCACCATTCCGGGCTTCACGTCGCGCGGATCCATGATGCCGTTGGCGTCGGCGATGCGCCGCCACTCCGCCGCGTCGTCGTACTCCTCGTGCGCGATCAGCGCCAGAGTCTCGCCGGTCTTGAGCGTCCGCCGCTTGGTGTGGTCGGGCGAATGCTTCTCCCGCGTCTTCGCCTGCTCCGCGGCGCTGAGCAGCTCCTTGATCGACAGGTTGGCGGTGGCGCGGCAGGGCTTCCCGTCGGGCAGGAACATGGTGTAGCGCACCGTCAGCGTCTCGACGAAGCCGATGAACTTGAACCCGCCCCAGGTGAACATGACCTTGGGCGGGGCGTGGCTTTCCACGTTGATGTGCGTCAGCTCGATGATCTTCTGGGTGTGCGCCTCGCGGACGTCGGTCTTGTCCTCGTAGGTGTCGAAGAACAGCTCCACGCTGAGGACCGCCGGGTTGCCGCTGGTGAACTCGTGCTCGGGCGTGTCCAGGCCGGGCGACTTGTGCGGCTCCCACTGGACGCTCTTCTGGACCGAGTACTCCTTGGGGTTGAAGAGCACGTCCCAGGTCTCGTTCTTCACCATGTCGATCAGCTTGGCTTTTTCCAGCGTGGCCATTGTGGTTCTCCCGGCGGGGTCAGCCGCCGAAGCGCTCGCGGTCGCTCTGGATGCGGCGGCGGATGCGGTGGTAGATGCGCTGCGCGATGGCGTCGACGGAGCCCTCGATCTTCGAGGCGCTGACCGCGTCGTCGGCTTCCTTGTGCGCGCCCTGCGCCACCGGGTGGCCGCTCCTGGCCCGCGCGTGCGGCTGGTCCATGCCCGCGCCGGAGCCCATGCTCTCGAGCGGCGGAGGCGCCGGCGGGATGGCGGCGACGATGGACATCTCCACCGCCTGCGCCCGCGCCCGGGCCGCGCCGGCCGCAGAGACGGGGCCGCCCGCGCCGGAGCTGCTCATGACGATGTAGGCGGGGCCCGCCGGGAGGGGCTGCGCGGGTGTTGTCACCGGTGTTGCCACCAGCTGCGCGGCCGCGAGCGCGTCGAGGCTGCGCGAGAGGCTGCTCATCTGGTCGGCCGACGCATCGCGGCCGTTGTCCATGCCGCCCGTCAGGTCCTCGCGCGCCGGCCCCGCTACGAGGATGGACCGCCAGATCGACGCCGCCGAGTTGGCCGCGCGCAAGCCGCCCTGCAAGGAGCGCGCGGCGCCGTCGCCGGCCTCGTCCGAACCCGACCACCAGAGCGGCGCGCCCACGTAGCGGAAGCGCAGCGAGGTGGGGAGCTGCGGATAGACGGGGCGGGAGAGGCCGGCCAGGTCCACGCCGCCCGCGGATTGCGCCTCGTCGCGCGATCGCGGGGACCAGGTCCAGCGCTGGTAGACGCCGGCGCTGCCCTGCCGGCGGCCGCTCCACATCCCGGCCGGGAGACCCGCCACCTGGGCCTCCTCGATTGCGGGTGGTGCGGACGCAGCAGCGCGGCTCGGCGCCGGGACGACCTGCGTACGCGCGGCAGCCTTGCCCGCGCGAACGTCGGCCGCGGTGTCCTTGCCGGCAGCGCGCGGAGCCGGAGCATCGAGCGCCGGTGCGGCCTCGCGGGCGCCCGCGAGCGAGTCGTTCGTGCGCTGGAGGCGCCGCTGCGCGGGAACGCCGGTCACGATGGGAAGCCCGTCGGCGCTGCGGTCCGGCAACTGTGCGGTGGTGGAGGAGCTGCGCAGGGCCGGCGCCGCGGTCCGCGATG
>DASRTX010000016.1:0-3308 GCA_035655715.1 Myxococcales bacterium
AGCGCGCTGCCGTCGCGCAGCGCCCGCAGCTTGTACATCGGCGGCGTCTTGGGACTGTCGCCGGTAAAGCCCATCAACCTGAACATGAACGCGTTGAAACCGGTGCCGCGGGGGCATGCGCGTCGATGGCGTGCAGGTGCATGGGGATGATGAGGATGGACGGCTTGCCCAGCGCCGCCACTTCGCGCATGGCCTCGGCCTCCAAAGGGATGGCGTTGTGGAACGCCAGGCGTCCGTCGGAGAGCCGGATGATGTGCATCACGCGCTCGAAGTCCGAACTGGCGGAGAGGCCGGGCAGTTCGGCATGGACGCTCCAGAGGTTGTCGTCGAGCTGCTGGATGGGCTTGTGCCGCGTGACGATCCACGGCCTCGGCGTCTTCGGCATAGGGCTTCAGCCGACCATCAGCTTTTCCAACAGCGCCTTCTGCACGTGCAGCCGGTTCTCGGCTTCGTCGAGCACCGCGGACCGCGGCCCGTCCAGCACGCCGGCGGAGATCTCCTCGCCGCGGTGCGCTGGAAGGCAGTGCAGCACGATGACGTGCTTGTGCGCGCCCGCCAGCAGCGCCTCGTCTACCATGAAGCCGCACAAGGCCTTCTTCCGCGCCTCCGCTTCCTTTTCCTGGCCCATGCTGACGAAGACGTCGGTGACCACCACGCGCGCGCCGCGCACCGCCTCGCGCGGGTCTGCCACGAGCTGCGCGCCGCGCAGCGCCGCGGCCGGCGGCTGGTAACCCTCGGGAGCGGCCAGGCGCAGCTGAAATCCAAAGATGGGCGCCGCCTCGCAGAAGGAGAGCGCCATGTTCGAGGCGCAGTCGCCCACGAAGGCGATGGTCTTGCCCTGCACGCTTCCCAGCCGCTCTTCCACCGTGAAGAGGTCGGCGAGGATCTGCACGGGGTGGCCGGCGTCGGAGAGGCCGTTGATCACCGGCACCGTGGCGGCGTTGGCGAAGGTGCGCAGGCGGTCGTCGCCGTGGGTGCGGAACATGATCGCGTCCACGTACCGCGAGGCCACCCGCGCGGTGTCTTCCAGGGTTTCGCCGCGCGCGATCTGGCTGTCGGCGGTGGGGAGTGTGATGGCATTTCCGCCCAGCTGCCCGATGGCGGCCTCGAAGGAGATCCGCGTGCGGGTGGACGCCTTCTCGAAGAGCAGCAGGAGCGTCCGGCCCGTCAGCGTCATCACCACCTCGCCATTGCGGCGTTTGGCCTTGAGCTCGGCGGCGCGGTTGAACAGCGTCAGGTACTCCTCGAGCGAGAAATCAGAAAGCTGCAGGAAATCGCGCTTCACAGCGGCGCCTCCTTCAACTCCGCGAAGATTGCATCCAACCGTGGAATACGCTCCGCGTCCTTGCGGATGTCCGCGGCAGCCTCGCGCAGCGCCGCGATCTGGCGACTGATGGACTCCGCGCCTGGACCGCCCGCGTTGCGCTTGCGCGCGACCGCCGCCGCCGCATCCGCCGACTTCAAGATTTCGGCGGTGAAGCGCGAGTCCACCTGCTGCGCCAACGCCAGCGGCGCGCGCGAAAGCGGCACCGCCGCATCCATGCACGCGCGGACCAGTGCGCCGGTGAGCTTGTAGGCGGTGCGGAAGGGCACGCCGGTCTGCGCGAGCGCCTCCGCCACGTCGGTGGCGGCGGTGGCGCCGTCGTCCAGCGCGGCGCGCGCACGGTCGCGGTCGAAGCGCACCCGCGACAGGCCCAATCGCAACATCTTCAGCACCGAGATCAGCAGCGGGCCTGTTTCCAGGAGAGGCTGCCGATCCTCCTGGAGGTCGCGGTTGTACCCGCCTGGCAGGCCCTTCATGGTGACCAGCAGCGCGTCGAGGTTCCCCACCGCGCGCCCGGACTTGCCGCGGATGAGCTCGAACAGGTCCGGGTTCCGCTTCTGCGGCATCATCGACGAGCCCATGGCGATCTCGTCGTCGAGCCGCACGTAGCCGAACTCGGCGGTGGAGAAATCGATCACGTCGGTGGCCACGCGCCCGGCGTGCAGGAGCGCGCGCGCTGCCGCGTAGGCGAAGTCCAGCGCGAAGTCGCGGTCCCCCACGGTGTCGAGGCCGTTGAGGGTCAGGCGATCGAAGCGCAGCAGCTTGCGCACCATCTCGCGATCGACGGGCAGCGACGTCCCGCCCAGCGCGCCCACGCCCAGGGGCATCTCCGCCGGCGGCTGGAGCAGCGCGCGATCGCGCATGAACATGGCCCCCCAGGCGCAGAGATAGTACGCCGCGCTTACAGGTTGCGCGCGCTGGCGATGGGTATAGCCCGGCATCAACGTCTCGCGCTCGCGTTCCGCGCGCCCGGCCAGGTCGTCCACCAAAGCCGCCAGCTCGCGCAGCGCGGCTGCGCACTGCTCGCGCACGTGCAACCGGAGATCCAGCGCCACCTGGTCGTTGCGCGAGCGGGCAGTGTGCAGCATGCCGGCGGTCTCGCCCAGGCTGCGGGCGAGCAGCGTCTCCACCGCCATGTGTACGTCCTCTTCCTCGGGCAACTCCGGCCGCTCCTCCAGCATCCGCACCAGCGCGCCGCGGATCCTCGCCGCCGCGTCTCGCGGCACGATGCCCGTCCGCGAGAGCATGATCAGGTGCGCCAGCGACCCGATCACGTCCTCGCGCAACAGCTGCCGGTCGAGCGGCAGCGAGCTGGAGAACGCCAGCACCTCGGGCAGGAGCTGCGCTCCCCCCGAGGCGGCGCCGGAGCCGACGATGCTCACTTGTCGATTCCGCCGTGCTGCCGGGCGAACTCTTGAAGTTGGAGCCCGAGCAGGTGGATGAAGCCCTCGGCGGCGCGGTGGTCGAACTTGTCCTGCACCCCGTAGGTGCTGAGCGCGTGGTTGTAGAGGCCGTGCGGCGAGCTGCGGCCCACCACCTTCATCGAGCCCTTGAACAGCTTGAGCGTGACCTCGCCGTTCACCGTCTGCGCCAGCGCGTCGTTGAACGCCTGCAGCGCCAGCCGCAGCGGGCTGAACCAGAAGCCCTCGTAGGTGAGCTGCGCGAAGCGTTGGTCGAGCTGCGCCTTGACCCGCAGCGCGTCGCCCATGACGGTGAACCGCTCCAATTCTTGATGCGCGGCGATCAGCGCCACCGAGGCGGGGCACTCGTACGTCTCGCGGCTCTTGATGCCCACCACCCGGTCTTCCATCAGATCGATGCGGCCCACGCCGTGCAGCCCGGCGATCTCGCCGACCTTGGCGATGAGCGCGGCGGGCTTCAGCTTCTCGCCGTTGACGCTGACCGGCAGGCCCTTCTCGAACCCGATCTTGAGGTAGCCAGGCGTGTTCGGCGCGTCCTCGATGCTCTTCGTCCACGCGAACGC
>DASRTX010000017.1:0-2523 GCA_035655715.1 Myxococcales bacterium
GGACGCGCAGCCCTCGGACAACGCGGTGGTGCGCTGGGTCTCGCGGACGCTGCGCATGACCACCAGCATCGAGGGACCGCACTTCTTCGTCCTGCGGGACGGAGTGCGGCTGGCGACGCCGCTCTTGCTGGCGCTGGTGGCGGCGGAGACCACCGACCTGATCTTCGCCCTCGACTCCATCCCCGCCGTCTTCGCGGTGACCGACGACTCCTTCCTGGTTTTCTCCAGCAATATCTGCGCTCTGCTGGGGCTGCGCGCGCTGTACTTCGTGGTCCGGGGAGCGCTCGCCCGGCTGCGTTATCTGAAGCCCGGCCTGGCAGGCATCCTGACTTTTGTCGGACTGAAAATGCTGCTCTACCGCTGGATCCAGCTCCCCACCGGCACTTCGCTGCTCATCATCGCGGGAATCCTGGGGATTACGCTGTTCGTCTCCTGGTTGCGCCCGGCGCCGCAGCCGGAAGGGGATGTGTAAAGTTTTTCTGTCCCCTCCGCTTGGGATGCGGTGTCCCTCGCAGCAGAAAGGTTGCTGCGGCCATGAGTCAGTTGACGTCCCACACGTTTTTCTGTCCCTCTTCGCGCGGCTCGCGTGTTGGAGCCAGTGGAGGGCCCCGTGGGCGGCGACCACATCGCGGAGCTGTACCGTCAGTGGGGCCCGGCCATCTACCGGCGCTGCCTGAGGTTGCTGCACGATCAGGAGGGCGCGCGGGACGCGACGCAGGAAGTCTTCCGCAAGGCGCTCAGCTCGCCGGAGAAGCTCTCCGATCCGGATCTGGCGCTCCCCTTCATCTATCGCATCGCCACCAACCACTGCCTCAACGAGCGGCGGAACAGCGGGCGGCGCGGCGAGACAGAGCTCGCGGATCTCGACATGCCGTCTGATCACCCCGATTTTCCCACCCGCCGGCTGGTGCAGCGGGTGTTGTCCAGGTTCGACGCGAAGACGCAGAGCATTGCAGTGGGCGTGCTGGTGGACGGAATGGAGCACGAAGAAGTGGCTGACGCGCTGGGAATCTCGAGGAAGACGGTGTCGCGGAAGCTGCAGCGATTCCTCGAGCACGCGCGCAAATACCTTGAGCGGAGCGCCGCATGAACCATCCATCCGAACTGAAGCTGGAGCGGCACCTGCTGGACCCGTCGCGCTCCTCCGTCCAGTCCCACGTGGAAGGGTGCGGGGACTGCCAGTCACGGCTGGCGCTGATGGAGAAGCAGGGCGAGGACTTCCGCCGCTTCGTCTATCCCGCCACGCTGGACAAGGTGCTGGAGCCGCACACCCGGTTCCGCTTCACCCCCTTGAAGGCGCTGTGGCTGGCGGCCCCTGCGATGGGCCTGGCGGCGGTCCTGGTCATGGTCACCCGCGGTCCTGACAAGGACTACATCGGCGAAAAGGGCGGCTTCGAGCTGACCGCCTATGCCGCGCTGCCCGATGGGACGCGGGCGCTGGGCAACGGAGACACGGTGCCGGCCAACGCTTCCCTGCGCTTCCACGTGCGGACGAAGAAGGAGTGCGCGCTCTCCATCCTCTCGATAGATGCCTCGGGGCAGGTCTCCAAGCTCTACACGCAAGATGTGCGCGGAGATGTCACCCTGTCGGGTGGTGTGCGCCTGGATGGCAAGGAAGGTCCAGAAAGGTTTTTCGCAGTCTGTGGGCCGGGTTATGCTGAAGTCGACCAGGCGGCCCGCCATGTGGGCGAGTCGGTTCGGGAGATGCAGGCCTTGCCGGGTGTGAAAGCCCCGCAGAGCTCGTTACTGATCGAGAAGAAGCAATGAAGACAGCCGTTGCCGTCGCCATCGCCGCTCTCGCCGCCGCAGCCCCCGCTGGGGCTGCGCAGCGCTTCGCGGTGATCGCCGGCAACGACGAAGGCAGCCAGGGCCGAGCGCGCCTCTGGTTCGCCGAGCGCGACGCCGACCGCATGGCGCAGGCGCTGCGCGAGCTGGGCGACTTCTCCGCGGGCAACGTCGTGCTGCTCCATGGGAAGGACGCCGACGAGCTGCGCGCGGCCATCTCCTCGCTGGACCAGAAGATCCTCACCGCCAAGGCCGGCGGCGAGCGGACGCTGCTCTTCGTCTACTACTCGGGCCACGCCGGCAACGCCGGCCTGGAGCTGGGGACCTCCACGCTCAACTACGCCGACCTGCGCGCCATCGTGAACGCCTCGCCGGCGGACGCCAAGGTGGCCATCGTCGACGCCTGCGACGCGGGCCGGCTCACACAGTTGAAGGGCGCGAGCTTCGTCTCGGCGGTGGACTTCGCGCTGCCCAGCGACGAGGTGCAAGGCACGGCCTTCATCGCCTCCAGCGCGGCCGGCGAGTCGGCGCAGGAGAGCGCGGCCATCGGCGGAAGCTTCTTCACACACCACTTCGAGATCGGCCTGCGCGGCGCCGCCGACGCGGACGGCGACGGCCAGGTCACCCTCTCCGAGGCGTTCCGCTACACGGCGGTGCGCACCACCTCGGGCACCACGGGCACCGAGGCCGGACCGCAGCACCCGATGTACGACATCAAGATGAGCGGCCGCGGCGACG
>DASRTX010000018.1:0-3315 GCA_035655715.1 Myxococcales bacterium
GCCCCCGCAGCGTCTTGTGGGTGGTGGTGGTGACTGCGTCGGAGAGTGGCACCGGCGACGGATGCAGCCCCACCGCGACCAGGCCGGCGATGTGCGCGATGTCGCAGATCATCAGCGCGCCCACGTCCTCGGCGATCTCGCGCAGCTTGACGAAATCGAGCGTGCGCGGATACGCGGACGCGCCGCACAGCACCGCGCGCGGCTTCACCTCGCGCGCCAGCTTGCGCGCGGCGGCGAAGTCGATGGTCTCGGTCTTCGGATCGAGCCCGTAGTGATGGATCTCGAAGAGCTTGCCGGAGAAGTTCACCGGCGAGCCGTGGGTGAGGTGGCCGCCCTGCGCCAGCGAGAGCGAGAGGATGCGATCGCCGGGCCGCAGCAGCGCGAAGTACGTGGCCATGTTGGCCTGCGACCCCGCGTGCGGCTGCACGTTGGCGTGCTCGGCGCCGAAGAGCGCCTTGGCGCGGTCGATGGCCAGCTGCTCCACCTTGTCCACCACCTCGCAGCCGCCGTAGTAGCGCTTCCCCGGCAGTCCCTCGGCGTACTTGTTGGTGAGCGTGGAGCCCTGTGCCTCCAGCACCGCTTCGGAGACGAAGTTCTCGCTGGCGATCAACTCCAGCCCCTCGGCCTGCCGCAGGGTCTCTTCCTGGATGAGTCGCGCGACTTCGGGGTCGACCTGCGCGAGCGGCTTGTCCATCGGTGCGGGCGCCATTGGCTCTACTCGAACTTCTGGAACGCCACCACGGCGTTGGTGCCGCCGAACCCGAACGAGTTGGAGATGGCGACCTTGATGCGCGCCTCGCGCGCCTTGTTGGGCACCACGTCGACGTCGCACTCCGGGTCCTGGTTGTCGACGTTGATGGTGGGCGGAACGATGCCGTGGTGCAGGCCGAGTACGGAGAAGGCCGCTTCCACGCCGCCCGCGGCGCCCAGCAGGTGGCCGGTCATGCTCTTGGTGGAGCTGACCATCAGACCCCTCTTGGCCCAGTCCCCGAAGACGCTCTTGATGGCTCTGACCTCGGCGGCGTCGCCCACCGGCGTGCTGGTGCCGTGCGCATTGACGTACTGCACGTCCTCCGGACGCAGCCCGGCGTCCTGCAGGCAGAGCTTCATTGCGCGCTCGGCGCCGCTGCCGGAAGGAGTGGTGACGTGGAAGGCGTCCGCGGTGGCGGCGTAGCCGGTGAGCTCGCAGTAGATGCGCGCGCCGCGGCGCCGCGCATGTTCCAGCTCCTCGAGGATGAGGATGCCCGCGCCTTCCCCGGGGACGAATCCGTCGCGGTCCTTGTCGAAGGGGCGCGAAGCCTTCGTAGGCGCGTCGTTGCGCTCGCTGAGAGCGCGGGCGGAGGTGAATCCACTGATGCCCAGGAGGGTGATGGTGGCCTCGGCGCCGCCGCTGATCATCAGATCGACGTCGCCGTGCTGCAGGTGGCGCAGCGACTCGCCGATGGCGTGGTTCCCGGTGGCGCAGGCGGATACGGGCGCGAAGTTCACGCCGGCCGCGCCGTAGCGGATGGAGATCTGTCCGCCGGCCAGGTTGACGATGATGGAGGGGATGAAGAACGGGCTGACCCGCCGGTGCCCCTTCTCGACGGCGGTGAGGTGGGTTTCTTCCAGCGTGGCGAGGCCGCCCATGCCCGAACCGACGATGACGCCCGCCCGCTCGCCCAGCGGCTTGTCGGTGGGCAACCCGGCATCCTTGAGGGCGAGGTCTGTGGCGGCGAGCCCGAACTGGATGAAGAGGTCGTTCCGCCGCGCTTCCTTCCTGTCCATGAACTTCGCGGGGTCGAAGCCTTTGACCTCACCCGCGATGCGGCTCGGCAGATCCTTCGCGTCGAAGCGCGTGATGGGGCCCACGCCGCTCTTGCCGGCGATGGCCGCTTCCCAGCTCTCCTTGGTGCCTATGCCAAGCGGGGTGACGAGCCCGAGCCCGGTGACCACCACTCTGCGTTCGACGCGCTGCATATTCCCTCAGTCGACTACCCGACTCACTTCTTGTGCTCGTTGATGAAGTTGATCGCGTCCTGGACCGTCTTGATGTGCTCGGCCTCCTCGTCGGGGATCTCCACCTCGAACTCCTCCTCCATCGCCATCACCAGCTCGACGATGTCGAGCGAGTCGGCGCCGAGGTCCTCGATGAAGGCCGATTCCGCCTTGATCTCGTCCTCGCCCACCCCGAGTTGCTCCGCGATGATGCTCTTGACCTTCGCCTCGACGGACATGGCCGATCCTTTCGCGTTTCCCGGTTCCAGACTGGCGCGGCCTTGTAGCACGCTTTTGCGCGCTCGCAAGCCCGCCCGCGTCACATCTACTGACACACTCCGTTGAGGCAGCGATAGCCTTGCGAGCAGTCGAGGTCCGTCGTGCAACGCACCGCCGGAGACCGGGTCACGCACTGCCCGTAGTAGCAGGTTTCGGGGTACAGGCAGTCGCGGTTGTCGTAGCAATTGTTGGCCGCGGCGCCCCCTTTGTTGCAGATGCCGACCTTGCAGACCTCCCCTTCCTTGCAATCTTGATGTCCGGCGCACTGCACGGTGCAGTGGTTGTCGCGGCAGCGGTACGTGTTCAGGCACTGCGGGTTTCCGTCCGACCCCGGCTGCGTGCCGTCGCCCTCGCAGTCGCCGAAGGAATGGTACTGGCAGGTCTTCCCCGCGGCCGCCACGCCGCCGTCCGCCAGCTTGCCGCCCTCCACGCACTCGAGCCCGTAGGCGCAGTCGAGGTTCTTGCCGCACGCGTCGTCGCGCATCTTCTTCTTCAGCTCGCTCTGGCTGGAGCAGGCGGTAGCCGCGAGCAGCAAAAGGACAAGGATGCGCCTCACTTGAAGACCTCCCCCAGTACGGCCCGGAGCCCCGCGGGATCCTCCACCGCGTAGACGCGCAGGCTCTTGTCGATGCGTCGGGCGAGGCCGGTCAGCACTTTCCCCGGTCCCAGCTCGACGAGCGTGTCCACGCCGTTGAGCGCCATCTTCTGGATCGTCTCCACCCAGCGCACCGGCGCCGTCACCTGGGTGAGCAGCAGCTCGGGAATGCGCCCCGCGTCCGAGTTCGGCTCGGCGCTGGCGTTGGCGATCACCGGCGCGGCGGGCGGCTTGAACTGCACGCCGGCCAGCACCTGCGCCAGCCGCGGCTGCACCGGCGCCATCAGCGAGCAATGGAAGGGCGCGCTGACCGGAAGTGGCAGCGCGCGCTTGGCGCCTTTGGCCTTGCAGGCGGCGATGGCGCGATCGACCGCGGCGGCATGGCCGGCGATCACCAGTTGCCCCGGCGCGTTGTAGTTGACCGGCGCGACCACTTCACCGTGCGCCACCTCGGCGCAGATCGC
>DASRTX010000019.1:0-2122 GCA_035655715.1 Myxococcales bacterium
GGATCCTTCCAGCCGCGGTGCTGGAGATAGTCCTCGATGACATTCTGCGCGTCGGGCTCGAAGTCGCAGGTCAGGAAGTCCTCGAAGACGCAGGCGAACAGCTGAGTGTAGGCGTCCGGGCCGAGGATCTCGGGCAGGTCATTCAGGTCGACTGCGAACTCCGCGCACACGGGCTCAAGGTGGTCAGCGATGACGGCGTCGAGCCGATCCCGCCATTCGTCTCGCCGCGCCCACTTTATCATCGCGGCAATGGCCTTATCATGGCCAGATGCTTTCATGTCTCATTCCTTTGTTTGCGACGCTGACGGCTCTGCTGGCAACGGACCTGCTGCGGGAAGCCGGTAGATGGTGACTGGATGGACCCTGAAGGCTCGTGCCACCTCCGCGACTGACTGCCCTTCGGCCAGCAGACGCTGCACCAGAGCCTGCTGATCGGCATTCAGCTTCGGGGGCCGGCCAAACCGCACACCGCGCTGCTGGGCGGCGACCCGCCCAGTCCCGGTCCGCTCGCGGATCAGGTCGCGCTCGAATTCCGCGATGCCGGCGAACACCGTCATGACCATGCGGCCGGCGGCCGAGGTCGTGTCGGCCCAGGGTTCCGCCAGCGACTGAAAGCCGGCCCCTCTCTCTTGAAGGCACGCCACAATGTCCAGCAGGTCGCGTGTCGAACGGGCAAGACGATCAAGCCGCCAGACGACGACCGTGTCCCCCTCGCGCAGCTGATCGAGCAGCCGCAGCAATTCCGGCCGATCGCGGTGTGCTCCGGACCGCTGTTCCTGGAAGATCCGCGTGCAGCCCGCCAGCCGCAGAGCCTGCAGTTGCATGTCAAGGTGCTGGTCGGCGGTCGAGACCCGAGCATAACCGAACTTCATGTCGCTCTCGCGGGGCCGGCGCCATTGCAAAACATACTGCATAACAATATGGTTCTGCGCATAAGTTTTGCAACGCTGGGAGCCCACGGTTTCCGGATGGTCCGGCGGCGCTTGCAGAACTTTGGACATTTGCAAGACCGCCATGCCGGTTCGCTTCCTAACCGCCGAGCAGGAGCACCGCTATGGGCGGTTCGCCGGCTCCCCGTCGATCGAGCAGTTCGCCCGGTACTTTCATCTGGACGATGCTGACCACGAGTTCGTCAATGCCCGCCGCCAGGAGTTGCCGCGCCTTGGGTGCGCCGTTCAACTCGGCACGGTCCGCTTTCTGGGAACCTTCCTGTCCGACCCGACCGATGTTCCCGAGGCCGTGGTCGCGGTAATGGCGCGCCAGATCGGCATCGCCGACCCCAGCAGCTTTCCCCTCTATCGCAAGGGCCGGGTGCGGTGGCTGCATGCCGCGGAGATCCGGAACCGCTACGGCTATTGCGAGTTCACCGAACCGCTTCCGCGATGGCGGCTGATCCGCTGGCTGTATGCGCTGTGCTGGACCGGCACCCAGCGGCCAAGCGTGCTGTTCGATCGGGCAACCGCCTGGTTGGTCGCCCACAAGGTGCTGTTGCCGGGCGCCTCGGTGCTCGAGCGGTTGGTTGCCCGCGTCCGGACCCGGGCCAGCCAGCACCTGTGGCGGCGGCTGAACGCCCCGGTGACCCCGGAACAGCGGCGACAGCTCTTTCGTCTCCTGGAGGTGGCGGAGGGCGAGCGGCAAACTCCGTTCGACCGGCTCCGCCAAGGCCCCGTCCTGCAAAGTGGCCCCGAACTCGTACGGGCAGTAGAGCGCCTGGAGGAAGTCCAGAAACACACCGCCGATCTGCCGTCCCTCAACCACCTGCCCCGCAGCAAAGTGCTGACCCTGGCGCGCCATGCCGGCGCCGTCAAAGCTCAGGCGGTAGCCCGCATGCCGCAAGCCCGGCGGATCGCCACTTTGCTGGCCTTCATCCATACCTTGGAGGCCAGCGCCCAGGATGATGTGCTCGACCTGTTCGACATCGTCGTGACCCGCCTGTTCGCCGAGGCCAAGGCCGCACAGCGGAAGGCTCGTTTGCGCCATCTACGCGACCTCGACGATGCTGCCCTGGCGATGCGCGATGCCGGTCGGGTTCTGCTCGCGGACGAACTGCCCGATGCCGAGGTTCGGCCCGCCGCCTTTGCCGCTGTGCCGCGGGATCAGCTCGCGGCGGCCATGGCCGTGG
>DASRTX010000020.1:0-9800 GCA_035655715.1 Myxococcales bacterium
CCGCGACCGTCGCGCGCGACGATCCAGAGCTGCACGGGCCCGGGCTCTGCCGGCGCCTTCCAATCCACCGCGGGGTCTTTCGCGGTGGCTCGCAGGGAGTCGATCTCGCCCGCCGTCGAGTAGAAGCTGAAGGTCACCTCGCTGCTGTCCGACAGGGGCTTGAGGCTCACCGTCGTGCCCGCATGCACCCAGCCGTTGCCGTTCTCCGGCACTCGCGCGCCATCGCACTCCAGGGCCTGGATGGCGGGATTCCGCGCCGGCGAGCTGTCCGCGGACGTCCGGACGTCGTACGCCGCGAATCCATGCAGCCGCTGCCCCCCGCTGGCTGCTTCGAAGCCGATGGCGAGCGGAATCACCTCTGGCAAGTCGCCGGGCACCTCCAGATGGTTCAGGTCGAGCAATGCCGAGGTGGACGACGACGCCGGCAACGAGATGCCGTCGGCGCCGGGGCAGTCGAGGTCCGCCGCGGGCAGCCCGACGGTCTTGCAGAGCGAGAACTCCACCTCCACCGGCTCTCCGCCGCGGCCGACGGCCAGGGCGGTCAACTCGACCGTCGGCACGGGCTGCCCGGGCACCAGCACGACCTGCGGCGGGTCGGCGCGCACCGCGAGCACGCGCAGCTTGGAGACGTGGGACTGCTTCTCGAAATCGAAGTTGCAGGCGGCGGTCACGAGCAGGAGCGGGATCAGGCAGCGCATGGCGTGTCCTTTCAGAACGAGGCCTTGAGGCCGGTCGAGGGGAAGAACGGCAGGCCCTGCACGCGCGCCTGCTGCGAGAAGTCGTAGTTGAAGGCCGTGCCTTCGATGCTGCGATGGTTGCCGGCATTGAGGACGTCGACGTACGCGTTGAGCGACCACGAATCGAAGGTCCAGATCTTGTCGACGCGCAGGTCGATCTGCGAGAAGAGCGGCGCGCGCACGCTGTTGGTCGCGCCATAGATGGGCAGGTAGCTGTCGGTGCGGGCGAGGTACGCGCTGCCGATCACCGGCGTCTGCACGTTGCCGCTGATCAGCCGCACGCGGGCGCCGACCTGCCAGCCGCGGCCCAGCTTGTAGCCTGCCACTGCGGTCAAGTTGTGCGTCTGATCGAAGTCGAAGAGCCGGCTGGCCTGCCCGGGCCGGTCCACCCGGTCGCTGCGCGAGAGCGTGTATGCGATCCAGCCGAAGGCGCGTTCGGTCAGTTCCTTGCGCACCATCACTTCGAGGCCGCGGACATGGCCCGTTCCCGCGTTGTCGAGGTTGAGCGCGTTGCCCTGCGCATCGGTGGCCGGGGTGTGCACCACCAGGCCGTCGAGCTTCTTCCAGAATCCTTCGACACTCACGAATACGCCAGGGATGGGCCGCACTTCGGTGCCGGCGGTCACTTGCAGCGAGCGTTCCGGCTGGATTTCGGGGTTGCCGAAGACCGGCATCGGATCGGCCTCGCGCGGCCCCTGCGTGTACAGGCCGACGCCGCCCTTGAACGCGATCTGCGAGGTCGCATCCCAGCGCGCGGCAAAGCGCGGCGACACGGTCGCGCTGCCGCGCTCGCGATCGGTCAGGTAGAGATACTCGTCGACCCGGACGCCCGGGGTCAGCGTCACGCCCGGCAGCGGCTTCCAGCGCGCCTCCGCCCAGATCGCCGGCGTGTAGCGGTCGTAGCGCGACTCGGGCAACTCCGTGGGCGGCTGGTCGGGCCGCCCCGTGTCGGGCTCGCCTTCCAGGCGATACGACGACTTCGGCAAGCGCGCGCTGATCGCGTAGCGGCGGGCCGCCACGTCGACGCCGCCGGAGAAGGCCACCTCGTCGGACGGCTGGACCGTACCGGTGCTGCGAAACATGTAGTTCCGCCCCCTCACGCGGACGCTCTCGCTGCCGACGTTGAAGTGGTTGTCCTGCGCCTCGAACATCGCCACCGTATCCAGCGAGACGATTCCGGACTGCCAGCGATGCTTGAGCCGCAGCTGCGAGAATCCGGTGCCCACGTCCAGGCCGCCGGTCTGGTTGGGGTCGTCGCTGATGGGCCGCTTGAAGAGCATGCCAAGGTGATCGTTGGAGGTCAGCGCCAGCAGCGAGAGCTGGTGGGCGCTTCCCGGCGGCCGCCAGTCGAGCCGGAACTGCGCGTCGTAGTAGCGGGGAACCGCGGTGAAGCTGCTGTCGGAGGATCCGCCCATGGCCACGCCCAGGATCTCGCCCACGTGGCTGCGGCGGCCGGCGATCGCGAACGACAGGCCGGGCGCCACCGGCCCTTCCAGCAGCACGCTGCCCTCCAGCAGGTTCAGGTTGGCGTAGCCGTGCAGCTCGTCGCGCAGGTTGCGGGTGCGCACCTCGACCACGCCGCCGGTCAAGTCGCCGTAGCTCGAGCCGAAGTTGCCGGGCATGAACTCGATGCCCGCGAGCAGGTCGGGGTTGACGGTGCTGGAGAGCGCGAAGAAGTGGTACAGCAGCGGAATCGGCTCGCCGTCCAGGTACACTTCCGAGTCGCCGGGCTTGCTGCCGCGGACCACCAGCATGCCGCCGCCGATGGGGCTGGTGCGCGCGACGCCGGGAAGGTCCTCGATCACCTTGAGGGCGTCGCCCTGCGTGCCGGGGATGCGCTCGATCTCGGCCATGCTGATGGAGGTCTTGCTGACTTCGCGGCGGGTCCGTTCGCCGGTGACGGTCGCCTGGTACGGGCTGGAGTAGAGGGGCTCGAGCAGGTACGCCACTTCGAGGCGCTGTCCGTCGGCAATCGCTTCCGGACCTTCGAAGCGCTTGTAGCCGGGCGCTGCAATGACGACGCGCGCGTCTCCTTCTGGCACGCCGCGCAGCTCGAAGCGCCCTTCCCCGTCGGTGATCACGGTCGCGTCGCCCACCGCGATCTCGACGCCGGAGAGCTTGCGCCGCGTGCCCCGCTCGCGGACCGTCCCGGCAAGCTCGCCTTCGCGTGGCTTCGCCGGCGCGGTGAACTGGAAGGCGTACTGGATGCGGACAGCGACGGGCTTTTCGTCCTGCGTGGCCGGACTGAACATCAGGCCACGTGCGGCGGCGATGGCGGGTGCGTCGAAGGGTGGCTGCTCCGGCGGGACGACGGACACGTCGCGCACCGCTCCGCTCGCATCCACCTGGAGCGTCAACACCACGCGGGCGTCGCGCGTCTCGCCGGCCGGATACCCGGGACGGGGGGCTTGTCCGATCAATTGCGGCGGCACCACTGCCAGGAAGAGAGCGATGAGAGGAGTCATGCCGGCCGCGATTGCAACCGCGTGGCCAATCGCTTCCGCGTGCTTTCATTGAGGAATCCCCGACGTCGACCGCGGACGTCCGTCCGCTACGCCCGTCCGGGCAGCCAGCAGCGGACAGACGTTCCGCCGCCGTCGCGGGGCAGGATCCAGATGCGCCCGCCATGCGCCTCGACGATCTCGCGGCAGAGCGGCAAGCCCAACCCGCTGCCCCGCTTCTTGGTCGAATAGAACGGCTCCAGCGCGCGCCGGCGGACTTCTTCGGCCATGCCGCCGCCGCGGTCCATCACCAGCAGCTCGGCGCCGCCTTCGGGAAGCGCGGAGATGCGCACCGCACATTGATCCGGCGTGCTGCCTGCCTCGACCGCGTTCTTGAGCAGGTTGATCAAGACCTGCTGGAGCTGCGCCGGATCGAAGAACCCCGGCGACACGGGCAGGGAACCATCCAGCGAAAACGCGTACAGCGAGCGCACGCCGGAGAGGAATTCCTCCCATGGCACGTCCTTCTTCTCCGGGTGCGGCAGGCGCGCGAACCTCGCATAGCCTTCGAGGAAGGTGCGCAGCGCCGTGGATCGCTCCTCCACCACGGCCAGCGTGTGGCTGAGCATCTCGCCCTGCCCCGGCCGCTCCGCCAGCGCGCGCGCGGAGTGGACCATCGAGGTGATGGGCGCGAGCGAGTTCGCCAGCTCGTGGCTGATGATGCGGATGGCCTTCTTCCAGACCTCCACTTCCTTCCGCGCCAGCTCGCGCGTGAATGGGCGCAGCAGGTGTACGCGGTGACGGCGCGTGTTCAGCTCGAACCACCGGCTCACCGCCAGGTAGGTCTCCGTCTCGTGGTTGCGGTCGACGGAAAAGAGCGCGTCGTCCTGGCCCTGCAGCGCGGCGCGGACTTCCGGCGCGCAGCGGTCGAGCACCTCGCTGAAGGGTGCACCGGAGAGCCTGCGGCCGTCGCCGAGCAGATCGCGTGCGGCGGTGTTGGCGATCACCACCACGTCGTTCTCGTCGCAGACGAGGATGGCGGTAGGTGCCGTCTCCAGCACGGTCTCGAGCAGCATCTCCTTCTGGTAGACGTCGTTCCGCTCGCCGCGCAGCGCGCCGGCCAGTGCGTTGAAGCGCGCCGCCAGGATCGAGAGCGGTCCGCTGCGCCGCTCGTCGATGCGCGGCGCGTAGTCGCGCTCCCGCAAGCTGTCCAGCGCATCGGCAAGGGCTTCGAGCACTTCCGGGAAGCGGCCGAGGAAGAACCAGGCCGCGATCGCGCCCGCCGCCGTGCCCGCGACCAGCGCCCAGGCCCAGCCCACGCGTCCCGCCAGAAGCGCCGACGCGCCCGCCGCGCTGCAGAGCACCGCCAGCAACGGCGGCACGAGACGGAGGCGAAGCGGCCGCGCCATCAAACCTTCGGCCGGCGCTCGAGGACGATGCCCAGCCGCTCCATGCGACGGTAGAGCGCCTGCCGGCTCATCCCCAGCCTCGCCGCCGCCTTGGCCACCACGCCGCCCGCGTTGACCAAGGCGAGCTCGATGTCGTTGCGCTCAGGATCGGCCGCGCGCATTCCCGCCGGCGCGGGTTGCTCCAGGCCCGCCGCGGGCAGGGCCAGGTCCGCCACCGTGACGATGCGATCACGGCACACCAGCGTGGCGCGCTGGATGCGGTTCTGCAGCTCGCGGACGTTGCCGGGCCACTCGTACTGCATCAGCGCGGTTGCGACGTTCTCGGCCAGCTTGAAGGCGGATCCTCCCGCGGCGTTCTGGGAGAGGAAGGTCTCTGCCAGCGGACCCACGTCGTCGGGTCGCTCCGACAGGGGCGGCAAGCGCAGCTCGATGACGTTGAGGCGGAAGAAGAGGTCCTCCCGGAAGCGGCCGGCGGCGATCTCCTTGCGCAGGTCCGCGTTGGTGGCGCTGAGGATGCGCACGTCCACCTTGCGCGTCGTGCTGCTGCCCAGCCGCTCGAACTCTCCCGTCTGCAGCACGCGCAACAGCTTCATCTGCCCGGAGAGGCTCAGGTTGCCCAGCTCGTCGAGGAAGAGCGTCCCGCCGTGGGCCGCCTCGAACCGGCCGATGCGCAGCTTGCTCGACCCGGTGTACGCGCCCTGCTCCGCGCCGAAGAGCTCGGCCTGGAGCAGCTCGTCGGGCAGTCCGCCGGCGTTCACCTTCACGAAGGGCTGCTGCTTGCGGCGCGAGTTCGCCTGGATGATCTCGGCCAGCTTCTCCTTGCCCACCCCGGTGGGACCGGAGATGAGCACCGGCGCCTCGGAGGGCGCGACGTGCACCGCCAACGAGACCACGTCGTGCATCTGGGCGCTGCGGTAGACGACGCCGCAGAGGTCGTGCTCCTGCGTCAGCGAATGCCGCGCCCGCGAGGTCTGCGCCAGTAGCCGCGTGTTCTCCTGCTCCGCGGAGCGCAGCCTGAGGAGATTCTTGACGGTGCGCACCAGCTTCTCGTCGTCCCAGGGCTTGGCGATGTAGTCGGCGGCGCCCTCCTTGACCAGCGACACCGCGGCTTCCAGCGAAGTCCACGCCGTCATCAGCACCACCGGCAGATCCGGGTCGAGCGCCTTGACGGCGCGGAACAGGTCCGCTCCCTCCTGCCCCGAGGTGCTCTGCTCGGAGAAGTTCATGTCCTGCAGCACCACGCCCACCTCCTCGGTGGAGACGAAGTGCATCACCTCCTCGCGACTGCTGGCGTTGAGGACGGAGAGGCCCTGCACGGTGAAGAGGAGCTCCAGCGCCTCGCGAACCGCATCCTGGTCATCGACGATCAACACCTTCATGGCGCCCCCCCGGCGCGGTCATGCAGTCCTGCTCGCCACCGACGGAGGAACGCGTGAGGCCCGCAGCGCGGGCACGGTCGCGGCGAGCAAGCCGGTGACCTGGAAGAGGATGATGCCCAGAACCAGGTGCCTGAAGTCCAGTGTCGCGAAGGGAAGCGCCAGATGGACCAGCCAGCGGTTCATGACCAGGCTCAGGGCGCTGCCCAGAATGAGCCCGATGGTGGTGACGGTGAAGTTCTCGAAGAGGAAGTAGCCGGCGATGTCGCGCCGCGTGGCGCCCATCGCGCGGCGGATGCCGATTTCGCGCAGCCGTTCGGCGACCAGGAACGCCGACATCCCGGTGGAACCCAGGAGCACCACTCCCAGCACCAGCGTGATGATCATGCCGAACACGACGATGGCTCCTGCCGTGGCCTCGTAGACGCGCAGGAGCGCCCGACGAAGCGTCTCGACGCGGAGGAAGCGCTCGGGAGCCGCGGGGCGCAGCGCGCTCTCCACCGCCGCGGGGAATCCGGCCCGATTCGACGGAGCGACATTGACCACGTACTCGGCATGCCGCGCCCGGGCAGGCCGCGCGACCTGCACGAGTAGATTGTCCGCCACCACCGAGAAGGGCGGCAAGATACCTGCCTGCCGCAGGACACCGGACACGCGCCAGGTCACCGCGCGCGAGGTGAAGGTGCGGCCAACCGGATCGCCCGCTCCAAACAGCGCCTCACCGAGGGCCGCGCTGATCAACGCCGGCCGTTCTCCGGCTGTAACCAGGTCTTCCTCCGTGAGCGCGCGGCCCCTGACGATCTCGAATCCGTAGGCGTCTGCCGCGGCACTGGTTCCATGGACTTCCCACGCCGCCACGTGCCGCTCGCCGGCGGAGAAGATTCCGGCCAGCCTGCGCTCGTGAACGGGCGCGTTGGAGACCCATGCGGCGGCGCGGACGCCGGGCAAGCCCTGCAGCACCGCCAGATCCCGCTCGGGCAGCATGGTGTCGTCGTCCTCGGTGATGACGCAGAAGGAGCCGTCCATGTCCACGCCCGTCAGGAGCCCCTGCCGCTGGAAGAGATCGACGAACACCAGCGCGTGGGAGACCACCATGATGCCGAAGATGATCTGGCCGATGAGGAAGCTGAAGGCCATCGAGCGGCCGCGGATCGCCGCGGCAACCTGCTTGAGCGCGCCGGTCACTGGCGCCTGAGCAGCGCCGCGGGCGCCATCCGGCTGAATCGCCAGGCCGGGTAGAGGGCCGAAAGCACCGCCGCCACCGGACCGACCACCAGCGACGCCACGGCCGCGTGCGCGTCCAGGAAAAAGGTCATCGGCCGCGGTGGGATGGCGGAGTTGAAAGCGGGGACGCAGAACGCCAACAGGATCAGGCCGAGGACGCCAGCGCCCAGTCCCATCAGCGCGGCCTCCACGAGCTGCCGGATGAGCAGCGATCGCCGGCTCTCGCCCATCGCGCGCAGGATGCCCAGCTCACCTGCCCGCGCACCCGAGCGCACGATTGCCAGGCGCACCAGGTTGAAAGCGCAGCCCGCCAGCACCAGCAGGCCCATCCCGCGGACGATGACGTAGACGGGTTCGGCTCTGCGCGTGAAGTCCGCCCATTCGGCCCAGGGGACGAGTCGCGCCGAGGTCATCCGCGGCGAGCGCTGCTGCTGCGAGGCGAGGTAGCGCTGGAGGAATGCTTCGTAAGGCGCGCGCCCTTCCGGCGGCACCTCGACGAAGAGGCGCACCACGGCATCCTCGGCGGAGCCAGGATGCGCGAAGAATGCGGCCGGATCGGTGGTGGAAAGAATCGGATCGGGCCACGGTCGGAGCCAGCGGAAGGCTTCCATCGAGAGGAAGAGTCCTTCGATCCTGGGGAGGCGCGCATCGAACTGGCGCGGCCAGTGGTCCGGCCTGAGAACGCCGGTGATGCGCATCCGCCGGCCGCCGATGCGGAAGGTCTTGCCGATGCTGCCGGTATCCGGGAACCAGCGGCGGTCCAGCTCGTCGCTCACCACCGCTTCGTCGGCGCCGTCGTGAAAGGCGCTCCCCGAGCGGAACTGGATTGCGAACATCGCGAACATCGAGCTGGAGGCGAACCGCGCCGGGAGCTCTTCGGGCGCGCCGCCTTCCCGCGACACCGCGAGCGATCCGGATGCCGTCATCGCGGTGCCAATGAGGGCAGGATGGACCGCGAGGGCATCCGCGTCGCGGAGGGCGAGGTACGTCCGCAAGAGCATGTTGGTCTTTTCGCCCTCGCCGTCCCCAAGGAAGTCGAAGCGGCGGTCGCGATCCAGCTCGACCGCGAAGAGCGAGGGCGCTTCCTCGATGGCGGAGTGCTGCTGCTCGCGCCAGAGGAGATCGGTGAGCTGCCAGTCGGTCACGCCGACGGCGAGGCCGGCGATCATGATGATGGCGAGCGCCCGGTCCCGGCGGAGGCCGCGGGCGGTCTCGCGCAGGAGCTCCCGCATCAGCGCGCCTCCGTCAGCGACGGCCGCTGCGCCCAGGGATCGATGACCCGGCCGTCCAGCACATGCAGCTTGCGCTGCGTCCGCGCGGCGATCTCGTGAGAGTGGGTGACCAGCACGATGGTGGTGCCGGCCTCGGAGATCTGCTGGAGGATGTCCATCACCTGCCGCGCCATCAGCGAATCGAGGTTCCCGGTGGGCTCGTCGGCGAGGATCAGGTCGGGCTTGCCGGCCAGCGCCCGCGCGATGGCGACGCGCTGCTGCTGGCCGCCGGAGAGCTGCGGCGGGAAGTGGTTGCGGCGGGAGGCGAGCCCGACGCGCTCCAGGACGTCGTCGACGCGGCGCCTTCGCTCGGCCGAGGGCATCTTCCGGTAGCGCAGCGGGACGGAGACGTTGTCGCGGACGTCGAGGTCGTGGATCAGGTTGAAGCTCTGGAAGACGAATCCGATGTGCTGGTTGCGGAGGCGCGATTGCGCGTCGTCGGAGAGGCTGCGCACGTCGACGTCGGCGAGGCGATATTCGCCGGAGTCGAACTCGTCGAGCAGGCCGGCGATGTTGAGGAAGGTGGTCTTGCCCGATCCGGATGGGCCCATGATGGAGACGAACTCACCCGCCTTCACGTGCAGGGTGAACTCGCTGAGGACCTCCATCGCGCGTAGACCATCGCGAAAGGTCTTGCGAATGCCGGACATCTGAATCATTTGCCCAGGCGAGCTTCACGTGCCGTGCCAGGAGCCGCCAGAGCACGTCACCCCGCGTCAGGTGCGGACACTTGTCACGGCGCCGGACAGGTGTCCGCTCGCCGGAACAGATCGCGGAGCGCTTCGCGGGGTGCAACATGTCGCGCCACACGTCGCACCCGGACCGTTGCAACTCCCCCGATTCCTGTTCTTGCTCACGATTTCCCGGCCGTATGCCCCTGGGAGGCTGGCACACGTCGTGCTGAACAAATGCAGCATCGGTTTCCGAAACCGAAGGAGAACCCAATGCCCGCGACGCATTCGTTCGGCTGGATCCGCGACCTGCCCGACCACCGCGACATCATGTATTCGAGCCCAATCGCTCCGGCGGCACTGCCGGCGCACGTCGACCTCCGGGCAGGCTGTCCGCCCGTCTACGACCAGGGCCGGCTCGGCAGCTGCACCGCCAACGCAATCGCGGCGGCGCTCGATTTCGACCGCAACAAGCAGGGGCTGCCCTTCTCCTCGCCCTCCCGTCTTTTCATCTATTACAACGAGCGGTACCGGGAGCACACGGTCAACTCGGACGCCGGCGCCCGCATTCGCGACGGCATCAAATCCGTAGGTGTGGAGGGAGCGCCGCCGGAGGCGCTCTGGCCGTACGAGATCGCGCAGTTCGAGGTACGGCCGCCGGATCTGGCCTT
>DASRTX010000021.1:0-4723 GCA_035655715.1 Myxococcales bacterium
CATCGGCGTCTACGGGCCGCCCTGGAACCTGGTGGACATCGGCACCGCCATGAACAAGGGACTGACCCTGCGCATGAACCAGTGCAACGTTCGCCGCTACATGCCCCACCTGCTCAAGCACATCCGCGAAGGGCGCATTGACGCCAAGGGAATCATCACGCACCGGTTCCCGCTGGGCGACGCACCGAAGGCATACAAGATGTTCTCCGACAAGAAGGACGGCTGCGTGAAGTGCGTGCTCACGCCTGCAGCGTGACGGGAGGCCAGAGATGAGCGACAGAACGCGGCAGCGGCATGAGCATACCGATCGGCCCGTGGTGGGCGCAGACCTCTCCTTCGCCGATCGACCCGGCGTTCCCATGGAGCACGCGCCCCAGCCGCTGACTCCGACGGCGCCGGACCACTTCGAGCGCATGCGTCCGCGGCGCGGGCTCACGCATCGCAAGGCGATCCGGCAGATGACGCCGGTGTTCGGCACGGCGCAACCGCTGCATGGCCTCTCGGGCCTGCTGCGGCGCATCGCCTACTCGATGCACGAGACGCGGGCGAAGCACTGGATGACCCTGCTCCTCGCCGACCGCGTCGACCTGCTCGAGCACCGCATCGCCAGGCTGGTCAAGCTCACCGCCGCCGCCACCGCAGCCACCGGCGCCGTCGTCCTCACTTTGAGGTTCTTCAAGAGCTAGCCGGACGACCCTTCGACCGGTTTGACAGCCGCGGGGGCGGGCGGTAGTGTGCTCGATATGAGCATACTTGATCCGAGCACACCGCCGTTGAAACCTGCCGAGCTGTTCGTGCTGGCCGTGCTCAGGTCCGGGCCGCTGCACGGCTATGGCCTGGTGCAGGAAGTGGCGGCGCGATCGCGGGGCCGCATCCAGATCCGGCCGGGGAACCTCTACCGCGTGCTCGACCGTATGCTCGAGCGCGGCCTGATCGAGCTCTACGAGCGCGCCTCGACGGAAGACGAGCGGCGCACCTACTACCGCATCACCCAGTTCGGCCGGCGGACTGCGCAGGAGGAAGCGCGCCTGCTGGCGGGCGTCATCGACGAGCTCCTCGCCACCTGAGGTGAAACCATGCTGCGCCTCTTCCTGCTCGCCTATCCCCGCAAGTTCCGCCAGCTGCATGGCGAAGAGCTACTGCGCCTCTGCCGCGAGGTCTACGGTCCCGGCTTCTCGCTTCGCGCCGCCGCGGATCTGGTCTGGAACGGACTGATGGAGCGCATCGGCCGCGCGCCCGGATCGTTCGGCGAGTGGCTGGAGAGGCCGGCGCGCGAAGGGCGGGGCGAGCGGTTCGTCGCCACCGTCCTGAACGATGTACGCCTGGCCTTGCGCGGATTCCGCGGCACCCCGGGCTTCGCGGGGGCGGTGCTGCTCACGCTGGCGCTGGGCATCGGCGCCAACACCGCCATCTTCAGCGTCATCGACGCGGTGCTGCTGCGCCCGCTGCCCTACGCCAACGGCGACCGCATCGTCCACCTGGTGCAGCCGGCGGAAGGCGCTGGCGTGGAAAACGCCGGCTTCTCGCCGCTGGAGGTGCAGGACTACCGCTCGCAGTCGCGCGCGCTCGACGCCGTGGTCGAGTACCACTCCATGCCCTTCACGCTGCTCGGCGGCGCGGAGCCGCAGCGGGTGCAGACCGGCGTGGTCTCCGCCGGCTTCTTCGACGCATTCGGCGTGCGCGCGCTCCACGGCCGCACGTTCCTGCCCGCGGACGACGAGCAGGGCGCCGCGCCGGTGCTGGTGCTGAGCTACGAGTATTGGCAGCGCGTCTACCGCGGCGACCCGGGCATCGTGGGCAAGTCCTTCACCATGAACGATCGCTCGCACCTGGTGGTCGGTGTGCTGCCGCCGATGCCGCAGTACCCCGGCGTGAACGACATCTACATGCCCACCACGGCGTGCCCGTTCCGCAACGGCGCCCAGTGGCCGCACAACCGCACCGCGCGCGGTCTCACCGTCTTTGGACGGCTGCGCACCGGCTCCACCGCTCAGGCCGCGCAGGCCGATCTCGCAGCCCTCTCGGCGCGGCTGCACGCGCAGTATCCGGAGGCGTATCCGGTGACGGACGGGTACGCCGTCCGCGCGGCGCTGCTGCACGACGAGCTCTCGCGCAGCGCACGGCCCACGCTGCTCGCGCTGCTCGCCACCACCATCTTCCTCCTGGTCATCGTCTGCGCCAACGTGGCCAACCTCACCATGGCGCGGCTGGTGCGCCGCGAGCACGAGATGGCGGTGCGCACGGCGCTGGGCGCCACCCGCGGCCGGCTGCTGCAGCAGCTGCTCACCGAAAATCTCTTGCTCGCCCTGGCGGGCGGCACGCTGGGCGTGCTGGTGGCGGCATGGGGCGTGGACGCGCTGGCCACCTTCGCGGGCCGGTTCACCACGCGCGCCTCCGAGATCCGCCTCGACCTGCGCGTCCTCTGCTTCGCCTTCGGCGTCTCGCTCTCCACCGGCGTGCTGCTGGGGTGCCTGCCGGCGCTGCCCGCGCGGCAGAGTCTCGCCGCCGATCTCCGCGCCGGGAGCGGCGCCACCGGCAGTCGCGGCCGGCTGCGGGCGCGCAGCGCGCTGATCGTGGCCCAGGTGGCGATCTCCTTCGCGCTGCTCACCGGCGCCGGGCTGATGCTGCGCACGCTGCTCAAGCTGCAACAGGTGCAGACAGGCTTTGACGCCGAGAACGTCCTCACCGCGCGCGTGGATCTGAACTGGACCCGCTACAGGGAGCGGGAAAAGATCTCCGCCTTCGCCGACGGTCTGTTGCTCCGCCTGCACGAGATGCCGGGCGTGGTGGCGGCGGGGATCGGCGGCAGCGTCCCCCTGGACGGGAACACCAACCCGAACGGGCTCAACCTGCGCATCGAAGGACAGCCGGTGGACGGCGTGGTCCAGCCGCGAGCCGAGTTGGACACCTTCACGCCGGACTACTTCCGCGCCATGGGCATTCCCTTGCTCACCGGCCGGGACCTGACCGATGCGGACCGGCCTCCGGCGACGGAGGTTGTGCTGGTGAACCAATCCTTCGCGCGCCACTGGCTGGGACCGGACCCGGTGGGCCGGCGCCTGAGCGCCGATGGCGGCAAGACCTGGATATCGGTGGCGGGGGTGGTGGCGGACGTGAAGCAGCACGGCCTCGAGCGCGAGCCGGCCGACGAGATCTGGACGGGGCTCGCCTTCAACGCCAACCGGGACCTCCGGCTGGTGGTGCGCAGCCGGGCGGCGCCGTTGTCGCTGGAGCGCGGGATTCGCGAGGCCGTCCGTAGCCTGGATGCCGAGCAACCGGTGACGGAGGTGCGGCCGCTCACGCAGGTGCGCGCCGACGCGCTCTCGGCGCCGCGCCTGACCGCGCTGCTGCTGGGCGCGTTCGCGCTGCTGGCGCTGGGAATCACGGCGGCTGGCATCGGTGGCGTGATCGCGTACTCGGTGGGACAGCGCACGCAGGAGATCGGCATCCGCATGGCGCTTGGGGCGGAGCCGTCCTCGGTGCTGCGGATGATCTTGCGGCAGGGAATGGCGCTGATCACGCTGGGGCTGGCGCTGGGACTCCTCGGCGGACTTGCCGTGTCGCGAGTGATGGCGGGGCTGGTGTTCGGCATCGCCGCGAGGGATCCGGTGACGTTCCTGGCGGGGGCCGGTGTGCTCGCCGCGGTGGGGGCGCTGGCGTGCTTCGTGCCGGCGCGGAGGGCCGCGGAAGTCGATCCGATGATTGCGCTGCGCAGCGCTTGATTCGCAAAACTGTTCGTACGCGCGCGAGTCGCGCGCCCCTTCAGGGATGAGTCCGAACGCCCGGAAGCCCGAGCGAAGCGACCGCGTGCCCTGGGCTAGGCCGCCGTCAGCACGCGCGGGCCATCATCGGTGATCGCCACGGTGTGCTCGACGTGCGCCGAGAGGCTGGCGTCGGCCGTGACGACGGTCCAGCCGTCGTCGAGGACGACGACTTCGGCGCTGCCTGCGTTCAGGATCGGCTCGATGGCCAGCACCATTCCGGGCCGCAGCCGGAGACCTCTTCCTGGCTCGCCATGGTTCGGCACCGACGGCGGCTCGTGCATGGCGCGTCCAATCCCGTGGCCGGTGAAGTCGCGGACCACCGCGTATCCGCGGCTTTCGCCCGCACGCGCGATGGCGGCGCCGATGTCGCCGAGTCGGGCCCCGGGAATGCTCTCTTTGATGGCGCGCTCCAGACACGCACGGGTCGCCTCGAGCAGTCCGCGAGCCGGCTCGCTGATGACGCCGACGGCGACGGTGCGGGCCGCGTCAGCGCAGTAACCGTCCTTGAGGCAGGCAAAATCGATCCCGATCAGATCGCCCTCGCGGAGGCACTCCTGCTTGCTCGGGATCCCGTGCACGACGACGCGATTCACCGACGTACAGAGAACTGCCGGATACGGGGGCGCGCCCCCCGGACGATAGCCGAGAAAGGCAGACCGGGCCTTCGCCCGCTCAAGCTCTCGCTTCGCGATGGCGTTGAGCTCGAACGTGGTCACACCGGGAACGCACGCCGCCTCTACGGCGTCGAGCACGGCGCTGACGATGCGGCCTGCTTCGCGCATCTTGTCGAGCTCGCGCTCGCTCTTCAGGATGATGCCCATCTTCGAACTCTACTCCTGCCCTCGCGGGGCGTCAGCCGCCGCATCGAACTGGCGGCCCGGGAACGTCGACCAGGCCACCGAATCGGTCTTGCCGCTCAACTGCGCGATGCGTTCGAGATCTGGCGGCCGACCTCGGGC
>DASRTX010000022.1:0-5137 GCA_035655715.1 Myxococcales bacterium
CGCGCCACCAGCGCCTCGGCGCGGGCCCGGTCGGGCATGGTCTCGGAGAGCGCCAGCATCCCGCGCAGCCCCAGCGCCACGGCCTCGCCGTGGGCGAAGCGCTCGTAGCCGGTGGCGGCTTCCAGCGCGTGGCCCACGGTGTGGCCCAGGTTGAGGAATGCACGCTGCCCGCCCTCTTTCTCGTCTGCCCCAACCACTCGCGCCTTGAGCCGCACGGCGCCCTCGATCAGCGGAGCCAGCGCCTCGGCGTCTCCCTCCGCGGCGCGCTCGAGGTCCCGCTCGCAGCGCTCCAGCAATTCGCCGCCTTCCAGCAGGGCGCACTTCACCACCTCGGCCAGCCCGCTCCAGCGCTCCCGCGGCGGCAGGGTTCCCAAGAGCGCCGGGTCGCAGATCACCAGCCGCGGCTGGTGGAAGGCCCCGATCAGGTTCTTGCCGGCCCGCAGATTCGCGCCGGTCTTCCCGCCCAGGCCGGCGTCCACCTGGGCGAGCAGCGTGCTGGGGACGCTCACCCAGGGCACGCCGCGGGCATAGAGCGCGGCCGCGAGCCCCGCCAGATCGGTGAGCACGCCGCCGCCCACCGCCACCACGTATCCGTCGCGCTGGATGCCGCGCGCGGAGAGCACCTCGCACATGGCCTCCACTTCGGCCAGCGTCTTGCGCGACTCGCTCACCGGCCGCGCCAGCAGCTCGCCGAACTGCTCGCGCAACGAGAGCATGGCCTCTTGTTGCACCGACAGCAGACGAGCGTCGCAGAGCAGGCCGGCGGCGCCGCGCAGCCCCGCCTCTGCGCAGAGCTCGCCGAGCCGCTGCAACGCGCCGGTCTCGATGACGCAATCGGTGCGCGCGCCCGAGGCGAATTTCACCTCAACCGTGGGCACGCTGCGCCTCCAGCGCCGACACCACCGCCGCGGCCTGCGCCGCCAGCTGCTGCGGCGAAAGCTCCGGTTGCACCTCCAGCGTGGCGTCGGCGAGCCGCGCGTAGACGGGCTCGCGCGCCTTGGCGAGCTCGGCCAGCCGCGCGGCCGGATCGCCCGCGAGCAGCGGCCGGCCGGTGGCAGCGCGGGTGGCGCAGAGAGCGAGCGGAGCCCGCAGCCAGAGCAGATTTCCCGTCCGGCGCACTGCCAGCCGCACCGCGCGGCTGCCCAGCGCCCCGCCGCCGATGGAGATGACGCTGCGCGGCCCGCGCGCCGCCGCGCGGATGGCTTCCGCCTCGCGCTCCCGGAACTCGCGCTCGCCGCCCGAGGAGAAGATTTCCGGCACGCTCTTGCCGGCCGCCTTTTCGATCAGCGCGTCCACCTCCACGCAGGGCAGCCCCAGCGTCGAGGCGAGCAGCGGCGAGAGCGTGCTCTTGCCCGCGCCGGGCAGCCCGCAGACCCAGACGTGTCCGGCCAGCGGCCGCGCGCGGCGCCAGGCCAGGCGGAGCGCCGCGAAGACCTCGTCCATGGAGTCGCCGCCGAGCTTGGTGAGGAGCGCGTCGGCCACGCAGAGCGTCACCACCGCCTCTCCCACCACCGCTGCAGCCGGCACTGCACAGGTGTCGCTGCGCTCCACGTGCGCCGCGTCCGGCTCGCCGGTGGCCAAATCCACGCTCCGCAGCGCCGCAGGCACGGTGGCGATGGGCTTCATCGCCGCCCGCACCACCAGCGGCTCGCCGTTGCTGACGCCGCCCTCCAGCCCGCCGGCGTGGTTGGTGTCGCGCGTCACTCCTCCGCCGGCGCGGCCCATGGGATCGTGCACCTGCGACCCGAACAGCTCCGCCGCGCGCCAGCCGTCGCCCAGCTCCACCGCCTTGATGGCGGGAATGCTGGCCAGCGCGCGCGCCAGGAGCCCGTCGAGCTTCAGATCGCCCTGCGTGTAGCTCCCCAGCCCCGGGACCAGCCCGGTGACGCGCACCTCGAAGGTGCCGCCCACCGTATCGCGCCGGGCCCGCGCTTCCTCGATCTGGTCGCGAAACGAGTCCTCCGCCTCGCGGTCGATGCAGCGCACCGAGGACTCGTCGGCGCGCAGCGCCAGCGCCTCCGCGTCCTCCATTCCCTCGATGCCGCTCACGTCGCGCGCGTGCGCCGAGCCGATGGAGGTGACCCACGAGCCCACGCGCACGTCCAGCTCGTCGAGGAGCCGCCGCGCCGCCGCCGCCAGCGCCACCCGCATCGCCGTCTCGCGCGCGCTGGCCCGCTCCAGCGAGTTGCGCAGGTCGCGGTGGCCGAACTTGATCGAGCCGGTGAGATCGGCATGGCCCGGCCGCGGCAAGGTCACCAGCTTGCCCGGATCAGCCGTCGGTCCCACTGCCATGCGCGTGGACCAGGCCTTCTCGTGGTCGGCGTTCTCGATCACGATGGCGAGCGGAGAGCCCAGCGTGCGCCCGTGCCGCACGCCCGCCAGGATGCGCGGCTTCTCCGGCTCGATGGCCATGCGCCCGCCCCGGCCATAGCCCAGCTTGCGCCGCTGCAGGTCGCGCTCGATGTGCTCGGCGAGGAGGGCCAGTCCGGCGGGAAGCCCGTCGAGGATCCCCACCAGGGCGGGGCCGTGCGATTCGCCGGCGGTGAGGAAGCGCAGCCGGTTCATGAGAGCGCCGCCTTGCGCAGCTCGGGGTACAGCTCGTCCAGCCGCGGCCGGTCCAGCCAGATCTCCAGCGAGGCGATGGCCTGCCGCACCAGGATCTCGATGCCGTCGATCACTCGCAGCCCGCGCTGGCGGGCGGCGCGAACCAGCGCGGTGTCGCCGGTGGGCCCGGTGTAGACCAGGTCCACCAACGTCCCCTGCAGCGTAGCGGGGTCGAGCGGCATCTCGCCCTCTCGCATTCCCACGCTGGTGCAGTTGACCACCACCTCGGCGCGCGCCACCGCCTCCGCGCCGGCGGCCTCGACGCCCATCTCGCGCGCCAGCTCCTCCGCGGTCTCTCGGGTGCGGTTCACGATGGTGACGTTCGGCTTGAGCGCGTCCACCGCCGCGCGCGCCGATCCGCCGGCTCCGAGCACCACTGCCCGGCCCGTAGAGCGCCCCAGCGCGCGCAGGAGGCCCTCGCGGTCGGTGTTGTAGCCGCGCAGCGCGCCGTCGCGGTTGAGGATGCAGTTGACCGCTCCGATGCGCCGCGCCGACTCGTCGAGATGGTCGAGGTGGCCGATCACCGCCTGCTTGTGCGGAATGGTGACGTTGGCGCCGGTCACCGACAAGGCGCGCAGGCCGCGCATGGCGGCGGGCACGTCCACCACGCGGCTCGGCGCGTACACCGCATCCACGCCGAGCAGCTCGAAGGCGCGCGCGTGGATGGCGGGGGAACGCGAATGCGCCACCGGATCGCCCAGCAGGAGGTAGAGCGCGCGCATCAGCGGAAGATCTCCACGCCGGCGCCGAGGCGGCGCAAGAGGCCGTAGAACCCGGGAAAGGAGACATCGGCCCACTCCGCGCCGTCGATGGTGCAGGGCTCCTGGGCAGCGAGCGCGGCGACGGAGAAGGCAAGCGCGATGCGGTGGTCCATGGCCGCGTCGATGGCCGCGCCACCGCGCAGCCTTCCACCCTGTATGCGCAGGCCGTCGGGCAGCTCCTCCACCTCGGTGCCCATCGCGCGCAGGCCGTAGGCCATCTGCGCGATGCGGTCCGACTCCTTGACCCGCAGCTCGGCGGCGCCGCGGATCACCGTCTCGCCCTGCGCGCAGGCGCCCAAAACGGCGAGGATGGGCACCTCGTCGATGGCCCGCAACACCAGATCTCCGTCGAGCCGCGCGCCCCGCAGCTTTTGCGCCCCCACCGTCAGCCTGGCCACCGGCTCCGGCCCGCCGCCCTCCTCCAGCTCTAGCTTGATCCTCGCGCCGAACATCGCCAGCGCATCGAGGAAGCCGGCGCGCGTGGGGTTCACGCCGACGTGCTCCAGGGTGAGCGTGCTGCCCGCCTGCGCGATCAGCGCCGCCGAGACGAGGAAGGCCGCCGAGCTCAAGTCGCCGGGGACGTCGAGGGCGAAGCTGCGCAGCCGCGGGCGGCCCCGCACCGCCACGGTGTTGCCCCGCTGGACGATGTCCGCCCCCATCATGCGCAGCAGCCGCTCGGTGTGGTCGCGGCTCTTCGCCGGCTCGCTGAAGCTGGTCTCTCCCTCCGCGAAGAGCCCTGCCAGCAGCACCGCGCTCTTCACCTGCGCGCTGGCGATCTCCGACTGGATCGCTCCGGCGCGCAGCGGGTGGCCGCGCAGCACCTTCAGCGGAGGCCGGCCTTCCCGCGTCTCGATGGCGGCGCCGAGCTGACGCAGCGGGCGCGCCACCCTTTCCATTGGCCGCCGCGACAGCGAGGCGTCGCCGATCAGCGTGGCCTCGACGCCGGCGCCGGCCAGCACGCCCGCGAAGAGCCGCAGGGTGGTGCCGGAGTTGCCGCAGTCGAGCGCGCCGGCGGCCTCGCGCAGTCCGTCCAGGCCCTGGCCGAGCACGATGGCGTCGTCGGGCTGCATGTCCTGGTCGCGTTCAGGGAGCTGGGCGCTGCCTTCGGGCCGCGTTGGCGCCACGAAGGTGCGCTCCTCGTCCTCGGTGAACTCCAGCGATCGCGGCTTGGCGCGCCAGGGTGTGCCGTCGCCTCGCAACAGCGGTACGCCCAGCTGCGCCAGGCAGCGCGCGGTGCTGCGCACGTCGTCGCCGCCGGCCAGGCCCGCCATCCGGCTCTCGCCCTCCGCCAGCGCGGCGAAGAGCAGCGCGCGGTGGGAGATACTCTTGTCGCCCGGCACGCGCAGACCCTCGGCCCGCAGCGGCGCGGGCAGCGGCGAGACGCGGGCTTTCATGCGTGCGCCACGCGGTGCAGCTTGCGGCCCATCGCGGCGGCGATCTTCTCCACCTCGCGCATCAGCTTCTCGAAGGCGGGCAGGTTGAGGGACTGCATGCCGTCGCTGAGCGCGCGGTCGGGGTCGGGGTGCACTTCGATGATCAGGCCGTCGGCGCCGCAGGCCACCGCCGCACGAGCCATGGGCAATACCGCGCTGCGGATGCCGATCCCGTGCGAGGGGTCCACCACGACCGGCAGGTGCGACTCGCGCTTCAAGATGGGAACCGCGTTCAGGTCCAGCGTGTTGCGCGTCATGGTCTCGAAGGTGCGGATGCCCCGCTCGCAGAGGATCACCTGCTTGTTGCCGCGCGAGACGATGTACTCGGCGGCCATGAGC
>DASRTX010000023.1:0-3621 GCA_035655715.1 Myxococcales bacterium
GCACGAACTGCCGCTGGCACCGCTGCTGCTAACGCTCCTCTCGATCCTCCCCGCCTGGATCGTGGCCGACCGCGGATACGCCAGCCATGCCTTCCGCGACCTTATCTGGAACCTTGGATCCCACCCCGCGATCCCGGCCAAGCGCAACGAAGCCGACATCGCCTGTCCGCCGTGGATTTATCACAACCGCAATCGGGTAGAGCGTCTCTGGGCGCGGCTCAAAGAATGGCGCGCTGTCGCCACCCGCTACGAAAAGACCGCCCGCTCCTTCATGGGTGTGCTCTGCATCGCCGCCACGATGGACTGGATCAAGTAACCACATCGAACTCAGGAACTGACAGGCCCTAGGCTGCCCGCAGGCGGCGCGGTGTAGAGCGTCTCGATCCGCCCCTTTTTTCCGCGAACTCGGGATCGACCCGCTCGCCGAACCAGGTCTCGTGCCGCCGCCAACGCAGGCCTTCTTTGAGCAGGATCTCGTCAATCCGGCTGCGCCGCATGGCGATGCCCTTGTGCTCCAGGAGATAGGCAGCGAGCCGATCGAGCGTCCACGACGCGAACGGCAGGCCGAGGCGACGCGGGTCGGTCAGCGCGGCAGCGATCACCACGGCCACCTCATCCGCCGAGTAGGTCGCCGGGCGACCGGAACGGTGGTGATCATCGAAGGCAGCAAGCCCTTCGGCGTTGAAGCGACGAATGCGCCGCCGCACCGTCTCCGCATCCAGCCCAAGGACTTCACCGATGAGGGGCGGCGTCTCACCCTGGCTGGCACGCCAGACAATGCGGGCCCGCTCCACCCGCCGGGCTGGTGCCGTCCGTGCGCGAGCCAGGGTCTCCACTGCCGAGCGCTCTTCGGCGGTCAGGGCGCGCAGGCAAACCGGCGGGCCACGCATGGCACATCTCCTGCTCAGGAGAGGCCACCATCATACCGCGTCACCTGCCGGATGAACCACTAAGTGGTTCATCCGGCAAGTCATGCGGCCTTGGGCAAGAGGGCGATGCCGGGCTGGCGACGCGGACGATGGCGGCGTCGCCGTCCCCAGGTGAAGGGATGGCGGTGCGCGTTCCAGTAGTCGGTCGCTTGTGCGACGGCCTCGGCGACCTCGTCCCAGGTCTCGAAGCGCCGCCCGGCCAGGGCGAGGGAGCGCAGCACCTTCCACCACGGCTCGATCAGGTTGAGGTAGGCGGCGTACTTCGGCTGGAACACCATCTCCCAGCGCGGGTGCGCCAGCATGAAGAGCAGCACGTCGGGGGCGCGGTGGCTGCTCAGGTTGTCGGCGATGGCGTAGACCCGCTCGGCCTCTTGCGGCAGCCAGCCTTCGACCGCCTCCAGGAAGGCCACCCAGTTGGCGGCGCCACGGCCCGGGTAGGGGTGGGTGAAGGCGGCGCCGGTCGCCGGGCAGAAGGCGCCGAACACGTAGCCCTTGCCGCGCCGGCCGTAGTCGATCTCCTGCCGAGCCCGACCTGCGGGTGTCAGTGGCGGGTGGGACCGAACCGGGTCCCGGCCTGGGTAGCTCTTGGCGCTGAGCGGGCCCATCTCGTCCAGGCAGACGACTCCGCTGCCCTCGGGCGGCGCGGTGTAGAGTGTCTCGATCCGCCCCTTTTTTCCGCGAACTCCGGGTCGACCCGCTCGCCGAACCAGGTCTCTTGCCGACGCCAGCGCAGGCCTTCTTTGAGCAGGATCTCGTCGATCCGGCTGCGCCGCATGCTGATGCCCTTGTGCTCCAGCAGGTAGGCGGCAAGCCGATCAAGGGTCCATGACGCGCAGGGCAGGCCGAGGCTGCGCGGGCTGGTCAGCGCCGCGGCGATCACCACGGCCACCTCGTCGGTCGAGTAGGTCGCCGGGCGGCCGGACCGGTGGTGGTCGTCGAGGGCGGCAAGCCCTTCGGCGTTGAAGCGGCGGATGCGCCGCCGCACAGTCTCCGCGCCCAGCCCAAGCGCTTCGGCGATGCCGGGCGGCGTCTCACCCCGGCTGGCACGCAGGACAACGCGGGCGCGTTCCACCTGCCGTGCCGGTGCCGTCCGTGAGCGGGCCAGGGTCTCCACCGCCGAGCGCTCCTCGGCGGTCAGGGCGCGCAGGCAAACCGGCGGGCCACGCATGGCATATCTCCCGCTCAGGAGAAGCCGCCATCATACCCCGTAACTTACCGGATGAACCACTAAGGCGGAATAGCGTTACCGCTCGCGCGGCGTGGATGATCTCTGTCGTCAACATGGTGCAGGTACGTGGTCGCAGATCGTCCCATTCGCGGGCACATACAATGCAGGGTTCACGCATGAGCCGGATGGCTCGCTGACCGAAGATCGTGCCGGACGTTCTCTGATCGAGGCAATCAGGGGACGAGCGGTATGATCGAAGGTCTAGCGGCGTGCTTCGCCGGGCTCGCTGATCCGCGCGCGACGCGCAGGTGCGATCATCGGCTGATCGACATCCTCGTGATCGCGGCGTGCGCGGTGATCGCCTGCGCGGAGAGCTGGGAGGACATCGAGCTCTACGGGTGCAGCAAGCAGGCCTGGCTGAAGACCTTTTTGGCCCTGCCGAACGGTATCCCCTCGCACGACACGTTCCGGCGGGTCTTCATGCTGATCGATCCGGACGCGTTTGAGGCCTGCTTCGCGCGGTGGGCGCAGTCCTTGATGGGCAAGGTCGAGCGCGAGGTAGTGGCGATCGACGGTAAGACCGTCCGGCGCTCGGGCAGCCGCCGCCACGATCACGGCCCGCTGCACCTGGTCAGCGCCTGGGCCAGTGATCAAGGACTGGTGCTCGGTCAGCGCGAGGTCGACGGCAAGTCGAACGAGATCACCGCCGTCCCCGAGCTGCTCGACACCCTGCATCTCGACGGCTCCATCGTGACGCTCGATGCCATGGGCTGTCAGAAGGACATCGCCGCGCGGATCCGGGCGCAGCGTGCCGACTATCTCCTGGGGTTGAAGGCCAACCACGGCCGCGCCTTCGAGGCCGTACGCGATCATTTCGAGCGCACCTGCTTCGGCCGCGGGTCAGGCGGCCGGCCGGTGTTCGACGCCTTCGACGAGAGCCACGGCCGCTTGGTCCGCCGACGCGTCTTCGTGAGCCCGGCCGTCAGAGAGCTCGAGCCGCTGCGCGACTGGCCCGATCTCCGCGCCGTGCTGGCGGTCGAGGCGATCCGCGGCGTCAACGGTACCGGCAAAATCGAGGCCGAGACCCGCTACTTCCTCACCAGCTGCGGCGATGATCCCGCCGTCCTGGTCCGGGCGATCCGCCGGCACTGGAGCATCGAGAACGCCTTGCACTGGGTTCTCGACGTCACCTTCCATGAGGATGACAGCCGGGTGCGCGACCGCACCGCCGCCCGCAACCTCGCCCTCCTGCGCAAGATCGCTCTCAATCTCGTCGCCAGAGACCACGGCAGCCAAACCAGCCTCCGCGGCCGGCGCAAGAAAGCCGCCTGGAACGACAACTACATGCTCCAGATCATCGCCAACCAGGCTCATGCGTGAACCCTGGGGCCTGTCCCTCCTGCTCGGCGGCTGGCGGCACCACGAGCAGCGCTACAATCTCCAGGGCGCCAACGCCTACCTCGGCGTGATCATCCCGCTGGTCGTGCTGAGCCTGCTCCTGCCCGACTACACGCAGACCACGCC
>DASRTX010000024.1:0-2293 GCA_035655715.1 Myxococcales bacterium
GCCGTGCTGCGCGATCGCCCCGGTCGCGGCCTCCAGCACGGCGGGGTGGTTGCCCATGCCCAGGTAATCGTTGGAGGACCAGACGGTCACCTCCCGCACCCCCTCCGGCGCGTGCCAGCGATAGATGGGGAACCGGCCCGCCAGTTTCTCCAGATGGGCAAATTCGCGGTAGCGGCCCTCCCGGCGCATAGCGCCGAGGGTGTCGCGGCAATGGGTAAGCAGGGTGGCACGGGTTTGCATGGCGGGGCCGTTTAGCACTGTCCGGGTGGCATATGTCGGCATGTTCCGCAAAAACCCAATGAAACAGCCGCAACCCAGCGCTGCGGCGGCGAATATCGTCAGCCTAGCAGCCCGTCGGACTTAACGCGCTAACTCGGCTTGGTTAGGATCCGAGGGCCGCTGATCACTGCCCTCCGGATCCTCCTCGCATGAGCACCTTCCGCCCGGTCGACCGCGACACTGGTTTCCTGTTGCCGCCGTCGGTGGACGAGTGGCTGCCGGAGCGACATTTGGCACGGTTCGTGGTGGAGGTGGTTGGGGGCCTGAACCTGCGGGCGATGATTGGCAGCTATCGCGGCGGTGGTGAGGCTGCCTATCATCCACACCTTCTGCTGGGCATTCTGGTCTACGGCTATGCCACGGGCGTGTTCTCCAGCCGCAAGCTGGAGCGGGCGACCTATGACTCGGTCGCCTTCCGCTTCATCGCCGCGAACCAGCATCCGGACCACGACACCATCGCCGCGTTCCGTCGACGCTTTCTGCCGCAGATCGAGGCGCTGTTCGTGCAGGTGCTGCTGCTGGCCCGCGAGATGGGGGTCCTGCAGCTGGGGACGGTGGCGCTGGATGGCACCAAGATCCATGCCAATGCGAGCCGCCACAGCGCGCTGTCCTACCAGCATGCGGGCCAGATCGAGGCGCAGTTGCGGGCCGAGGTGGCCGAGTTGCTGGCCAAGGCCGAAGCCGCGGATGGGGCCGACCTGCCGGATGGTCTGTCGATCCCCGAGGAGTTGGCGCGCCGCGAGCAGCGCCTGGCGGAGATCGCCAGGGCTCGGGCGGTCATCGAGGCCCGAGCGAGAGAGCGGCATGCCCGCGAACAAGCTGAGTACGACGCCAAGATCGCGGCGCGCGCGGCCAAGGCCGCGGCCACCGGCCAGAAGCCCAGGGGCAGGCCACCCGTGCCGCCGGTCGAAGGCCCTGGCTCGGCCGATCAGGTCAACCTAACGGATGGGGAGAGCCGCATCATGCCGATGCCGGGGGGCGGCTTCGAGCAGTGCTACAATGCGCAGGCCTGCGTGGCCGCGGGTTCCCTGCTGGTGGTCGCCCAGAACGTGGTGCAGGCGGCCAACGACAAGCAGCAGATCGAGCCGATGCTGGACAAGCTGGCGGCGTTGCCGCTGGAGCTGGGCCAAGTCGAAACGCTGCTGGCTGACACCGGCTACTTCAGCGTAGCCAATGTGCAGGCCTGCGTGGCAGCAGATATCGACCCGCTGCTGGCGATGGGACGGCAGCCGCACCATCCGCCGCTCGCCGAGCGCTTCGCCCCGGACCCGCCACCGCCCGAGCAGCCGACGCCGCTCGAGGCAATGGCGCATCGGCTGCGAACGCAAGAAGGCAAGAAGCTATACGCCTTGCGCAAACACACCCCCGAGCCGGTGTTCGGCATCATCAAGGCCGCCCTTGGCTTCCGGCAATTCCTGCTGCGGGGTCTCGACAAGGTCCGCGGCGAGTGGAACCTGGTCACCATGGCCTACAACCTGAAGCGACTGTTCGCCCTCGCAGGCGCCACCTAACCCGAAAGGGCCATCATGGCCCGAGGCAGGGACAAAATGATCCAGGCCTCAAGGCGCCAATCGCAGCGCCGAACCGATCAAGGCGCGCGGGCACCCTCCGAAGCGCGGCGCCATCCGCCATACCAGCATCGGCAGGCCCGTTCGCTGACAACGCAACTCCGACGGGCTGCTAGAGCCCAATCTCGACGGGTTGCGTCCCGACATCCTCATCACGGTGGCCGGACGCCCGCTGCTCGTCGAGGTCGCAGTTACCCACTTCTGCGGGCCCGAAAAGGTGGCCCTCATCCGAGGACGGCGTCTGGCCGCCGTCGAGATTGACCTCTCGCGGGTCGCCCGGGAGGCCCCGCCGGATGCGCTCGAGCACACCATCCTGCGCTCGGCGCCACGGCGATGGCTCTGGAACCGCCTCACCGAGGCAGCCGAGGCCGCGATGCGCGCCGAGGCGGCGCGCCGCGCCCGCTCCCAGGAGGAAGCGCTTGAGCGTGTCGGACGTGCGCAGGATG
>DASRTX010000025.1:0-2145 GCA_035655715.1 Myxococcales bacterium
CGTTGGAAATGACGGCCACCTTGACCGACGATGCCCTCATCCTGGCCGACAAGCTGATCGGGGCGCTATTCCGCAAGGCCGAGCACCGCCATGCCGAGGCTTTCCATCGTGACGGCAAGGCGATCAACGACAAGGTCCGCCTGTATGCCCGCCTCGGCCAAGCCCTGATCGCGGCCCGGCAGAACGGCACCGACGCCTTCGCCGCCGTCGAGGCGGTGCTGCCCTGGGAGCAGTTCGTCAGCTCCGTCGCGCAGGCGGGGGACCTGGCCCAGCCCGAGGCCTTCGACCATTTGGGCCTGCTCGCCGACCACTACCCGGCGGTGCGGCGCTGGGCACCGCTGTTCCTCGCCAGCTTCACGTTCAAGGCCGCGCCCTCGGCCGAGCCCCTGCTGAGCGCCATCACCATCCTGCGCCGGATGAACGCCGACGGCCAGGCCGAGTTGCCGGCCAAGGTCCCGACCGGCTTCGTCCGGGGGCGCTGGCGGGCCTATGTCTTTCCCGACGGCACCCGGGGGCGGATCGACCGGCGCTTCTACGAGCTGTGCGTGCTGGCCGAACTGCGCGACCGCCTGCGCGCCGGCGACATCTGGGTGGTCGGCAGCCGGCAATACCGGGACTTCGAGGAGCACCTGATCTCCCAGCCGGCGTTCCAGGAGATGTGTCGGGTCGGACCTCTGCCCCTGGCCATCGACGCCGGGTTCCGAAGCTTCCTCGATGATCGGCGGGAACTCATGCATGAGCAGCTCTCGACCGTCGCCGCCAGGCTGGGCAGCCATGACCTGCCGGACGTGCGCCTGGGCGAGGACGGCATCCTGCACATCAGCCCGGTCCGCAAGGCGGTACCGGACGCGGCCGGGGAACTGGCCGATCACCTGTATGCCCGACTGCCGCGCGTGCGGATCACCGAGCTGCTGCAGGAGGTGGATCGCTGGACGCGCTTCACCGAGGCCTTCACCCACCTGCGCTCCGGCGCCGCCGCCCCGGACCCGCGGGTGCTGCTCACCGGGATCCTGGCCGATGCCCTCAACCTGGGCCTGGGGCGTATGGCCGAAGCCTGCCCGGTGGCCAGTCTGCGCCAACTGATCTGGACGACGAACTGGCATATCCGCGAGGATGCCTACGGCCAGGCCCTGGCTCGGATTGTCGACCTCCAGCACCGGCAGCCCCTGACCGCGTACTTCGGGTCCGGGACCACGTCGTCCTCCGACGGCCAACGGTTCCAGGTCGGCGGGCATGGCAGGGGCTCCGGCGCGATCAACGCCAAGTACGGCCAGGAGCCGGGCGTCAAGTTCTACAGCCATGTCTCCGATCGCTACAGCCGCTACAGCATCAATGTGATTGCCGCGACATCCAGCGAGGCACCCTGCGTCATCGACGGTTTGCTGTACCACGAAGCCGATCTTGACATCCGCGAGCACTACACGGATACGGCCGGAGCCGTCGACAGTATTTTTGCGCTTTGCACCTTGCTCGGGTTTCGCTTCGCGCCGCGGATCCGTGACCTCCAGGACCGGCGGCTCTACACACTCGGGCTGCCGTCGGCCTATCCGGTCCTCGAGCCGTTGATCGGCGGCCGGATCAATGCCACCCATCTCGAGGCTCAGTGGGAGGAGGTGCTGCGGCTGGCCACGTCGGTCCGCACCGGCACCGTGCTCGCCTCGACCATCCTGAGGAAGTTGGCCGCCTACCCGCGCCAGAACGGACTGGCCCTGGCCCTGCGCGAACTGGGCCGGATCGAACGGACCTTGTTCACCCTGAACTGGCTGCAGGATCCCGCCCTGCGACGGCGCGTCACCGCCGGCCTCAACAAGGGCGAGGCGTGTCATGCCCTGGCGCGCGCCGTGTGCTTCCACCGGCTGGGTGAAATCCGCGACCGGTCCTATGAGAACCAACGGCACCGCGCCAGCGGCCTCAATCTCGTCGTGGCCGCGATCACCCTTTGGAATGCCGTCTATCTTGGCCATGCGGTCGACACGCTGCGTGCCGAGGGGGCGTCAGTTCCCGATGAGCTGCTGCCGCATCTCTCTCCGCTGGGATGGGAACACATCAACCTGACCGGTGATTATGTCTGGGCTTCGGAGCTGCCGACTGCCCTCGATCGACTGCGCCCATTGCGCTCCGGTGCCCGTTCGTTCCTGCTGGCGG
>DASRTX010000026.1:0-7525 GCA_035655715.1 Myxococcales bacterium
TTGGTTCGGCGCTTCGAGGGTTGGACGCGAGGAGGCTCGTCGGCCTGTTTTTCGTAGTGGGGAGGCCAAGGGGCATCACCCTGCCCCTCGGTTTTCTGGCGGGCCGAGAGGTCGAGCAGGTGTTCGAGGGAACCTTTGGTCTCGTCGATGGCGGCGTGGGGATCGCCGAGCTTTGCGAAGCGATCGGGGACCGTCTTCAAGGTGAATTCAGCGGGATCCACACCGGGGACTTCGTCCCACGAAAGTGGCGTGGAGACGCGGGCGTCCGGCGTCGGGCGCACCGAGTACGAAGAGGCCACCGTGCGGTCCTTGGCGTTCTGGTTGTAGTCGATGAACACGCCGTGGCGTTCCTCCTTCCACCACTTGCTGGTGGAGATGGCCGGAGCCCGGCGCTCGATCTCCCTGGCGAGCGCCAGCGCCGCCGCGCGGACCTCCTGGAACGTCCAGCGCTGCTGGATGCGCACGTTGACGTGCATCCCGCGTGACCCGGACGTCTTGGGCCAGCCGACCAGCTGGTTCTCCCGCAGCACCTCTCGCGCGAGCATGGCCACCTCCCGCACGTCGGAGAACGGCACGCCCGGTCCTGGGTCGAGATCGACGCGCAGCTCGTCGGGATGATCGAGGTCCTCGGCCCGCACCGGATGCGGGTGGAGATCGATGCAGCCGAGATTGATGATCCAGGCGAGCTGGGCCGCATCCCGCAGCACCATCTCGCGCGCCGTGCGGCCGGAGGGAAACTTCAGCTCCACCACTTCCGTCCAGTCGGGCCTGGCCTCCGGCGCCCGCTTCTGGAAGAAGAATTCTCCCTCGGCGCCGTTCACGTAACGCTTGAGCGCCATCGGCCGCCCGCCCGCTCCGCGCAGCGCCCCGTCGGCGACGGCGAGGTAATAGCGGACCAGATCGAGCTTGGTGTAGCCACGCTGCGGGAAGAAGATCTTCTCCGGGTTGGAGATGGGGACGTCGCGCCCCTCGACCCGAAGCACCTCTTTCCGCGCCGGAGTCAATCCCTGGTCCCTTCCCGGATGCCGAAGATGGCCTGCAGCTCCGTCGCCGCCGTCTCCTCCAGCTGGTCGTATCGACAGTCGGCGGGATTCTTGTCCGGCCTCCAGCGCAAGAAGGTGGTCGCGTGCCGGAAGCGATCTCCTTGCAGATGGTCGTACGCCACCTCGCAGACCCTCTCGATGCGCAGCGGCTCCCAGGAGAGATCCTTGCCGCGGTTCCAGCGCGACCCCGCTCCCGGCATGCGCTGCTCCCCGGTCCACTGCGCCCACTCCTTCCAGGGATGGGCCTCCATGGCTCCCTCGCGCAGCGGCGCAAGCTCCTGCACCAGCTCCTTCCGCTTCGCCGCAGTGAAGGACGACGTCACTCCCACGTGGTGCAGCTTGCCCTCGTCGTCGTTGAGGCCGAGCAAGAGCGATCCCACCATCGTGCCGGGCCCGTTCTTGTGCCACCGGAACCCCGCCACCACGCAGTCCGCCGTCCGCTGGTGCTTGACCTTGAGCATCACCCGCTTGTCGGGCTGGTACGTCTGCTCCGCCCGCTTCGCCACCACGCCGTCCAGGCCCGCGCCCTCGAAGCGCGAGAACCAGTCCTGCGCCACCGCGCGGTCCCGCGTCGCCGGCGTGAGATAGAGCGGCGGCTTCACCTTGCCCAAGGTGGCCTCCAACAAAGCGCGCCGCTCCGCCTGCGGCGCGTCGCGCAGGTCCCTGTCTTCGAGCGCGAGCAGGTCGAAGGCCACATAGGAGGCCGGCGTCTGCTGCGCCAGAAGCTTGATCCGCGAGGCTGCCGGATGGATGCGCAGGAGCAGCGAGTCGAAATCGAGCCCTTCGGGCCCGGCGATGACGATCTCGCCGTCGAGCACGCAGCGCTCGGGCAACTGCGCCAGCAAGGGTGGCTCCAGCTCCGGGAAGTAGCGGTTGAGCGGTTTGAGATCGCGGCTCTGCAAGAGGAGCTGATCGCGATCGCGGAAGACCAGCGCGCGGAAGCCGTCCCATTTGGGTTCGTAGATCCAGCCTTCGCCGTCGGGCAGGCCGTCGGCGAGCTTCGCGAGCATCGGTGCTATGGGAGAAGGCAGCACAGCGCTACCTTACCGCAGGCAGATGGTGCCCCTACATGGACGTCGTCCTCTTCGTGCCCGGATTCTTCGGCTTCGGCGCGTTCGGCCATCCGGACCGGCCGCTGGTCGAGTATTTCGCCCGCGTCGAGGACGCGCTCTTGCGCGCGCACGTGCGGCCCGTGCGCTTCGCCGTGCACCAGCCTCCGCCCGCGGGATCGATCGCGGAGCGGGTCCGCTCGCTGCACGCGAAGGCGTCGGAGTTGCTGGCGGCCGGGGCCTCGCGGCTGCACCTGGTAGGACACTCCACCGGCGGCCTCGACGCGCGCCTGCTCGCGCATCCCCGCTACACCGCCCTGCCCGAGCGCAACGACCTGATCGCGCGGGTCGCCTCGGTGATCACCATCTCCGCGCCTTTCCGCGGCACGCCGCTCGCTCGTCGGGTGGGCCGTGCCGCCTGGTTCGCGGCTCCGACGCTGTGGTTCGCGAGCATCCTCGCCAGCCGGCGGCGGCTGCGGCTGGCCGGCCAGATGGGCACGCTGGTCAACCTGGTCAAGCGCGCGGCGCTGCGCCAGCAGCTCACCCCCACGGACGAGCTGATCGCCCAGCTCGCCGACGTGGACGACGACACCGCGCACCAGATCCGCCGCTTCCTCTCCGACGTGGCCGGCGATCACCGGCTGGTGGACGACCTGACCCCGGAGGCGCTGGGCGAGCTGAACCGCGCCCTCGCCGGTCACGACGTGGTGTCCCCGCAGAGCTTCGTCTCCGTGGCGCCGCACGCCGGCCTCTCGCCGCTGGCGTTCGTGCGCTCGCCGCTGCAGCGCATCCTCTTCGACCTCACCTACACGCTGGCCGCCGCGCCGCCGCCGCCCGAGGCCTTCGTTCCCCAGGGCCCGTGGATCGGCGCGCGTCAGATCGCGCTCACCGACACCTCCAACGACGGCATCGTTCCAACCTGGTCGCAGACGCTGGACGGGCGCGCAGCGGGCATCGTGCTGGGTGACCACCTCGACGTCATCGGGCATTCGGAAGCGGCGGGCGCCACCTTCCTGCGCTCGGGGTCCAACTTCGACGAGGCCCGCTTCCGCGCGCTCTGGCGTGCGGTCGCACTCACCCTTCAACAAAGCGCCCCCGGTGTATCCTCGCCGCCATGAGCCAACCCGCGCCCACGCTGCGCGACACCAATCTGGTGAAGCTCGGGCAGTTGCGGTTCGACGTGCTGGTGCTGGGCGGGGGCATCAACGGGGCCGTGTCGGCGGCCGCGCTGGCCGCCCGCGGCGCCAAGGTGGCGCTGATCGACCGCGGCGACTTCGCCGGCGCAACCTCGCAGAACTCGTCGAACCTTGCCTGGGGCGGCATCAAGTACCTGGAGACCTACGAGCTGGGTCTGGTGCGCAAGCTGTGCCGGGCGCGCAACGAGCTGTTGCGCGCCTATCCCAGCATGGTGCAGGAGATCCGTTTCTTCACCTCGGTGGCACGCGGTTTCCGGCATGGCCGCTTCAAGCTCTGGCTGGGCGCGCTGCTCTACTGGGCCATCGGCAACTTCTTCACCCGCGGCCCGCGACTGCTCTCATCGTCCCGGATCGGCCGCGAAGAGCCCATCGTGAACACCTCGGGCCTCGCCGGCGGCTTCGAGTATTCCGACGCCTATCTCTTCGACAACGACGCGCGCTTCGTCTGGGGCTTCATCCGCACCGCCCTCGACCACGGCTGCGCGGCCGCCAACTACGTGGAGGCGCTGCGCTGCGAGCGCTCGCAGGACGGCTGGATCACCCGGGCTCGCGATGCCGTCTCGGGCCGCGAGATCCAGATCCGCTCCCGGCTCTTGATCAACGCCTGCGGGCCCTGGGCCGACGAAGTGAACGCCCGCAACGGCGTGCCCACCGAGCATCACCACGTCTTCTCCAAAGGCATCCACATCCTGGTGGACCGCCTCACGCCACACCCGCGCGTGCTCACCTTCTTCGCCGACGACGGCCGGCTCTTCTTCGTCATCCCCATGCGGCCGAAGACCTGCATCGGGACGACCGATACCCGAGTCGATCGGCCCGACGTCGAGGTGACGGCGGAAGACCGCCGCTTCGTGCTGGAAAACATCAACAAGCGCCTGCGGCTGCCGCATCCGCTCACCGAGCGCGACATCGTCGCCGAGCGATGCGGCGTGCGGCCGTTGGCGGTCGCCGGCGCCGGCACGGGCGAGCGCGACTGGGTGCAGCTCTCTCGCAAGCACGCCGTGGAGACCGACGCGGCACGCGGCCACGTCACCATCTTCGGCGGCAAGCTCACCGACTGCATCAACGTGGGCGAGGAGATCTGCGAGGTGGTGCGCGGGCTGGGCGTGGTCCTGCCCTTCGCGGACCGGGTCTGGTACGGAGAGCCGCCCGAGGCGGTGCGCGAGGAGTATTTCCACCAGGCGCAGCTGATGGACCTGGACGCGCTCACCGCCCCGCGGGCCAGCGAGAAGCTCTCGACCCGCCTGTGGCGACGCTACGCGGGAGAAGCGTTGGGCCTCCTGGAAGCCATCCGGCGCGACCCGCGGCAGGCCGAGGTGATCATCGAGACCAGCGAGTACATCCGCTGCGAGCTGGACGAGGCCGCCCGCCGCGAGATGGTGGTCAAGCTCGAGGACTTCATGCGGCGGCGCTCGAAGATCGCGCTGGTGGTGCGCAAGGAAGAAGTGCGGGCCGCCGCCGGGCTGCGGGAGGCGGCGCGCATCCTCTTCGGAGACGAGAAAGCGGAGGAGAAGATCCGCGAATATTTCGGAGAGGCCGAGGGCGCGACGCGGACGGCCTGAGACTACTTCGCCAGCTCCCCGATCTCGATCGCCTTCTCCGGGCTCCTCTCGCGCAAGGCTTCGAGGACCATGCGCACTGCCTCTTCCGCCGAGCTCGCGAGCCTCACGCTCACCTTGCCCAGGTGCTGCCCACCCACGAGCTCGGCCGCTCCGCCCGTCCCTCCCAGCGCGACCACGGGTTTTCCGTCCCGCAGCAGGAGCCCAACCTCGCTGAGCGTTCCTCCGCCGCCGCCCAACACGATGGCCGCGTCGACGGCCATCGCCACCAGCGCGCCTTGCGCGGAGTTGACGCCGGTCGGGATGGCCAGATCGACCCAGGGATTGGCCTCTGACCGCGAGGTGCCGGGCAAGAGGCCCAGACAGATGCCCGCGCCGTTGGCTTGCTTGTATCCGCGCGAGGCGCCGGCCATGCAGCCCCCCAGCCCTCCGCAGACCAGGTGGACACCCGCGCGCGCAAGCGCCCCGCCTATTTCCGCGGCGAGGTGCTCCCGCTCCGAGCCTGGCTGCCCGTCGCCGATGACCCCGATCACGGGGCGGCGCTGTTCGCTGTTCTGGGCAGGCCGCTCCTCCGCCGGATCGGCACACGAGCGGTCGTCGCCGGTCCTATCCAGCCCCATGAAATGAAGATGAGCATCCGCCGTGCGACGGCAAAAAAACGGGCCCGGCTGCTCGCGCGACCGGGCCCGCACCGATCCCCCCTCTTTCGAGACTACCGGACCTCGAGCCTGCCGATGGCGAAGTCCGTCGTACCGGAGAACACGTCAGACCCCGACCGGTCGCGCACCGCCGCCCGGAACTTGAGGTTCGACGCCAGCGCCTGGCCGTCGAACACCGCGCCCGGAGCCGCGCCCGGCGTGAGCTTCAGCCGGAGCGAGTAGTAGAACGACGACCCGCCCGGGAAGGGCCGCACCGCCACGTCGCCGCGCGCATTGTGGTTCGCGGCACCTGCCGTCGCATCGAGCCGCTTCTGGCTGATCCCGGTGTAGAGGATGCCGTTGGCGATGGTGGCTCCCACGGCTTGCGGCGCTGCGCCGAGGTTGAGGACGGCGGTGCTACCGGCAGGAGCCGTCGTGGACAGGAGAGCCGTGTCCGGCGCGACCTTGGCGGTGTCCAGCGGCAGGTTCATGCCGGCGGCGAAGGCGCCGTTCCGCACGGTGTCGTTGGTGCCGGCCGTGAGCGGGAACAGCGACGTGTTCGAGACGAGGTCAAGCTGCACCAGGGCGGCGTTGGAACCAGCGGCGTTGACCACCAGCCGCACCTTCCCGCCGATGGCCGGGTTCGTATAGACGAGCCCGTGCACAGCCTGTGAGCCGGTGCCGGTCGCTGATGCCTTCACGGTGTCCGTCGCGGTCAGAGTCTGCGCGCCGATGGTGTTGAAGGTCACGCTGGCCGTCTTCTGGCCGCCATCCGTGGGGACGAAGGTCAGGTTCGCGGGCAATACCGCAGCCGCGTCGGAGCTGGTGAACGCCACGGTGCCGGAGTACCCGTGGACCCGGTTACCGGCGGCGTCGGTAGCCGTCACGGTGGCGGTCGCCGCCGCTCCGGCCCAGGCATCCGGTCCGGCGAACGTCACCACGAGCCGGGTCGGCCCCGGGACCACGGTGACATGTCCTGTCGCGGCGGTCACATTCACGGAAGATGCCGTGATGGTGGCCGACGCCGCGCCGGTGAGGATCACGCTGAAGACGCGCGTCCCCTTGTCAGTCGCGGTGAAGGTGAAGTCGCCGGGCAGGACCGCGCTCGCGTCGGTGCAGGCGAACGACACCGTTCCGGTGAACCCGTCGGCCACGTTGCCGAAGGCGTCGACCGCGCTCACCGTGAACGGCAGCGGGCCACCCGAGGTGACGGTATCCGCAACACCGCTCATGGCCAGCGCCACGGCGGCGCCTGCCGAGACCGGCACCTTGGCCATTCCCTGCATGCCGGCCGAGGTGTCCGAGGCGACGAGGACGCGGGCGCCGGCGGTCTTGAAGGTGGCCGAGACCGTCTTCTGTCCGTTGTCAGCCGGCGCGAAGGCCACGTCGGCGGGCAACGCGGCCTGCCCGTCGTCGCTGGTGAAGTGCACGGTGCCGCGGTAGGCCGCGTTCACCGCGCCCGCGTTGTCGAGGGCCGCGACGGTGAAGGTCACCGCCGAACCTGCCGTCGCCGCGCCGGACTGCGTGACGCGGAAGCTGGTGGTGGGCTTGTCGCTCGACGAGCTGCAGGCGGCAGCCAGGATGGCAAGAACGAGTGTGAGCCGCTTCATGGAATGGTGCTCCCGAACTTGGCGACGAGGGCGGTGACGTCCGCATCGTCGAGGGTGGAGTTGCCGTTCATGTCGACGGCGGAGTCATAGACCAGGTTGTCGGTGGAAACTGGCGTCGACCCCATGCGCGCCGCGAGCGACGCCATGTTGAAGAAGTCGATCACCTTGTTGTGGTCGAAGTCGCCGCTGCCGTTGGCAGTGGCCGGCTCGCTGTTGGGATGGATCTCCCAGATGCCGCGCCCGTACGTCGAGACGCGGACCACGCTGCCGTTGTTGGAGATGCGGATGTCGGTGATGCGCACTGCCGGGAGGCCCAGGCCGTACGGCGCCCAGGTGTTGCCGCCGTCGGTGGTGCGGTAGACGCCTGCCTCCGTCCCCACCCAGATGGTGCTGTCGGTGGTGTCGGTCGGTTCGTACCGGACGACGTAGA
>DASRTX010000027.1:0-5329 GCA_035655715.1 Myxococcales bacterium
CCGGAGAGGGCTGCGTCCGCCTCGTCGAGCGCGCCGCGCGCCGCCGGAAAGGCCTGGGCGATCGCCTGGCCCATGCCGACGTACTGCGAACCCTGTCCGGGAAAGACGAATGCGAGCTTCATCCGGTCACCAGCGCAACAGCGCGCTGCCCCAAGCCATCCCGCCACCGATGGCCATCATGAGGACCAGATCGCCGTCCTTCAGCTTGCCCGCCCGATTCGCCTGGTCGAGGGTCAAGGGCACCGAGGCCGACGAGGTGTTGCCGACCTCGTCGATGTTGATCTCGCACTTCTCCAGCGGGATCTGGAGCCGCTTCATCACGGCGTCGAGGATGCGGAGGTTGGCCTGGTGCGCGATGACGTGAGTCACGTCCCGGGTGGTGTAACCGTTGGTCTCCAGCGCCTTCCGCGAGGACGCCTCCAGCACGCGGACCGCGGTCTTGTACACCTCGCGGCCGTTCATCTTGATGAACTGCTCGCGCTTCTCCCACACCTCCGGGCTGAAGGGCTTGCGGCTACCCCCGCCGGGGATCTGGAGGATGTCCCACTGGGTGCCGTCGGAGTAGAGGTGCGTGGAGAGCAGGCCGCGATCCGTGCGCGTCTCCGGAGCCAGCACCATGGCGCCGGCGGCGTCGCCAAAAAGGACGCAGGTGGCGCGGTCCTTCCAGTCGGAAATGCGGGTGAGCAGCTCGGCCCCGATCACCAGGATGCGCTTCGCGTTGCCGCTCTTGATGAAGCTGTCGGCGATGGAGAGCGCGTAGATCGAGCCCGCGCAGGCGGCGCTGATGTCGAAGCAGGCCGCGTTCTTCGCTCCCAACCTGCCCTGCACCAGCGTTCCCACCGAGGGGAACTGCATGTCGGGCGTCACCGTCCCCACCACGATCATGTCCAGCTCTTCGGGCGCCACCTTGGCCATCTCCAGGGCCTTCCGTGCCGCGGCCGTGGCCATGTCGCTGGTGGCCTCCTCCGGCGCCGCGATGCGCCGCGCGCCGATGCCGGTCCGCTCGCGGATCCAGGCATCGCTGGTCTCGATGCCGAACTCTGCGACCAGCTGGTCGTTGGTGACCTTCCTCTTGGGAAGGTACGTGCCGGTGCCCACGATCCGCGAACGTTGCATGTGCTTCTCCAGCCTTCGAAAAAGACGCGGCAGGTTACTGCGTCGGCGCGGCGCGTCAAGACGCAGCGCGCTGCGCGAAAAGCTCCTCTCCCCGCCTTGCCGCCGCGGTGAGGTCCTCTTCCAGATGCTGCTGCGCGAAGGTTTCCGCCCCTGAAAGGGCGTTGAGGATGGCGCGATGCGTAGAGCGCCCATGGGCGATCATCGCCACGCCGCCGACGCCGAGGAGCGGCGCTCCACCGACTTCCTCGTAGTCGACGCGCTTCTTCACCTGCTCGAGCTGGGACCGCATGAGCAGCGCGCCGGCACTGGCCACCGGGCTGCCTTGGATCTGGCGCTTGAGCATCTGGCCGAAGGCCCAGACCGCGCCCTCGGCCGTCTTGAGGAGGACGTTGCCGGTGAAGCCGTCGGTAGCGATGACGTCGAAGTCGCCGGAGAAGACGTCCTTGCCCTCCACGTAGCCGGCGAACTTCACGCCGCTCTCCGGCTTGCGCAGGGCGCCCGCCGCGGCGCGCGTCAGATCGGTGCCCTTCCCCTCTTCCTCGCCGTTGGCCACCACGCCCACCGAAGGATGGAGGACGCCGAGCACGCGGCGCGCATAGACCTCGCCCATCAGCGCGAACTGGACCAGCTGCAGCGGCGTGCAATCCACGTTCGCGCCCATGTCGACCAGCACTGCGCGCCCCGCTCCCTTCAAGGTGGGCAGGTAGCCGCCGATGCAGGGGCGATCCACGTGATCGAGCCGCCCCAGCACGAACAAGCCGCCGGCGAGCACCGCGCCGGAGTTGCCGGCGGAGACCATGCCAGCGGCCTCCCCGGCCTTGCAGAGATCGAAGCAGACCCGGAGCGAGCTGTCCTTCTTGCGCCGCAGCGCCTGGCCGGGATGCTCACCCATCTCCACCACTTCGGTGGCGTGATGGATGCGCAGCTCCCCGTCGCTCGCGCCCAGCCGGCGCAGCTCGGCGCGCAGGCGCGGCTCGTCTCCGACCAGCAGCGTGTCGAGGCCCCGCTCGCGATGCGCGCGGAGGGCGCCCTCGACCGTGGCGGCCGGAGCGAGATCTCCCCCCATGGCATCCAAAGCGATCACATCGAGTGCCTCGAAGAACCGTGCTCGTGCCGGTGCTCGATCTCGTGCACGAGCACGTCCTCGACATCCTGCTCGAAGTCGAGCACGAGCACGGGCACGGCTTTGAGCTCAGTCCTCCGTGCTCTTCTGCACTGCCTTTCCGCGGTACTGCCCGCACTTCGGACAAGCGCGGTGCGGCAGCACCGGCTCGCTGCAGTTGGGGCAGGTGCCCACGTTCGGGGCAGTGGCCTTCCAGTGGGCCCGGCGCTGATCGCGCTTCTGCCGGCTGGTTCGCTTCTTCGGGACGCCCATCTCACTTCTCCTTCTTCTCGAGCTGGATGCCCTTCAGGGCTCCCCAGCGTGGGTCCATGACCGTGCGGTCGCAGCCGCACTCGCCTTCGTTGAGGTCCTTGCCGCACTTCGGGCACAGGCCCTTGCACTCTTCGCCGCAGAGCGGCGAGGAAGGTATCTGGAGGAGGATCTGCTCGCGCACCGACGGCGTGAGATCGATCTCCTTGCCGGCGTAGGTGTCTTCGTCCACCAGCGTGGGATCGACGGCGCCTTCGGACTCGTCGCCGCGACGCTCCGCACGCGCCGCCGCCTGATCCTCGGGAATCCAGGTGCGCGTCAGCTCGACGGGCTCGTCCAGCGCCACGGTCTTCAGGCAGCGCTTGCACAGCCCCGTCAGCGGAACCGAGAACTTCGCCTGGAGCAAGATCTTGCGTCCCATCTTCGTGGCGCGCCCCTGCAAACGAGAAGCGCCGCCCGCATGGAACTCGGTGGGCGGGCTCGCCCGCAGGACCTCGTCCAGGAGCTCGCGGGAGAGATCCGCCTCGAAAGGCTGGCTGCCCTCTTCCAAGGCATCGACATTGAGAATGAGATCGTCCACGGCGGCTCTTGCGAAAGCGGCGCACCTTAAAGGCCGTATGCCGGGAAGTCAAGGCGAACCGGGCGCTTGTGCGGAGGTCCGGTAGATGAGCGCGGCGCCTTCGTGTATGGGGACGGGGCAGACCGCGCGGAGAGTGCACATGAAACGGGTCGTCATCACCACCCTGCTGGGCGCAGTCATCTTCAGCATCCTGACGACATGGCTGGGGCCGAACATCATCGGCTGGTTCGTCACCCCGGCGGATCAACCCGCCGCCCTGAGCTGCCAGGCGGCCGTGGTCGGTGCCCTGAGCCGGCTGGTGCGGGCGCAGTTGATCGGCACGGCCCTGGGCGCGGTGGTGGGCCTGGTGCTGGGCATCATGCTGCGGCCGCGCCGCGGACCGCCGCCCGCCGTGCCGCCCGCGCCAGCGCGCGTCTAGACTCCGCTCCAGAGCCGCGCGACCAGGTGCGCGCGGTTGTCGCACTGGGACTTGTCCAGCAGCGCGGTCACGTGCAGCTCGACGGTGCTCTCGGCGCACTGCAGGCTCGCCGCCACCGCCCGGTTGGACATGCCCTGGGCCACCAGCTGCAGCACCTGCGCCTGCCGCGGCGTGAGCTGCCAGCGGCCGCGCGCCACCCCCACCAGCGGAGCCGGGTCGGCGAAGTGCGGCAACACCGCGAGCATCAGCGTGGAGCGCTTGTCGAGCCGCGCCACCTGCACGCCGGAAGCGGCGCCGCGGATGCCGGCGGCGAGCATCTCCTCGACCCTCGGACGCTCGCGATCGAGCAGCGCCCGGCCCGCGGCGTTGGCGTGGAGGACGGACCCGTTGGCGGCGAGGATGAAGGCCGCGGAAGGCACCTGTTCCAGCGCGCCGCCGATCTCCTCGGCCCGCTCGTGCGCCTCCACCAGCTGGCGCTCGAGGTTGAGGCGATCGCGCAGGGCGGGCACGATCGAGTCCAGCAGCCGGACGTGGCGCTGCAAGAAGGGCCGGGTCCGGTATGCGCCCACCCAGCTGAGCAGCGAGTCCCCTTCGCAGACGAGGACCCGCAGCTGGTCGCTGTCCGCAAGCCCGAAGCGGGGCAGGAAGGTCCGGCTGACCGCCGGCTTGCGGTTGCCGTTGAGCGCGAGGAGATCCTGGCTGCGCAGCGCGCGGTTGCGCTGGCGCGGATCGGGACGGTCGGGATCGTAGCAGGCGAAGTTGTTGGGAGCGTCGGAGAGCCAGCGGTCGTAGTCGAGCCGGATGCCCGCGGGCATGCACGCCCCGTGGAAGAACTCCAGTCGCCGTCCCCGGTCGTCCGAGCGGATGAGCAGCGCCGCCGCCTGGTCCGCGTCGAGCAGCGCGGGCAGCCGTGCCACCACGTCGCGCAGCGGGCGGGCGCTGACTGGCGCACTGCGTAGCTCAGCCACCAGCTGCTGGGCGATATCGGTCTGCGAAACCGCTGGCTCCATCGCAACGAGCCTAACCCGAGGACGTTGCGGCGCCAAATGTACCCCGGGAAAACCCTGAGACGTTCGGGCGCTCGGCCCCCTGTGGCTTTCCCGTATAGACGCCGCCACGCCCGAGAGTGGAACATGCTCGCCGCTGTTGGGGGGCGCGCGGGCCTGGGGGGGTACGGCGCGCCGGAGTGGGGCGGCGGAACCGTGTCACGCGAACCCGGTAAGGCTCGCGGACGGTTCCCCCGCCCCCTCGTTTTTCCTGGGTAAATTCTTTCCAGGCACAACCAGTGAAGGAATCTGGAAACACAAGGGCCCCGCGGATTGCTCCGCGAGGCCTTCGGCCAATTCACAGCTCGTGAAGCGTTACCGGTCGCGGCCCTTGTTGCGGCCCAGCTTCTCGCCGAAGACGTCGCCAAAGCTGGCGCGCCCTTCGCGCTGCTGGTTGCGCATGTACTCCCGGTAATCCTCGCCCTCGTGCAAAGCGGCCTTCACGCTCAGGGCCACCTTGCGCTCGTGCGGGTCCATGTCGATGACCTTCACGTCCAGCTCGTCGCCCTCCTTCACCACGTCGCGCGGGTTCTCCACGCGCTCGTCGCGAAGCTCGGAGACGTGCACCAGGCCCTCGATGCCGGGCTCGATCTCCACGAAGGCGCCGAAGTCGGCGACCTTGGTGACCTTGCCCTTCACGCGGCTGCCGATCGGGTACTTCGTCGGCAGCTCGGTCCATGGATCCGGATGGAGCTGCTTGATGCCCAGGCTGAAGCGCTCGTTCTCGACGTCGATGTTGAGCACCACCGCCTCGACTTCATCGCCCTTCTTGTAGAGCTCGCCCGGGTGCTTGATGC
>DASRTX010000028.1:0-9991 GCA_035655715.1 Myxococcales bacterium
CTCCGGCAGTTGCAGGCTTCCCCTGCGCGAGCGCAGGAACGGCTCCAACCGCGACGGCGAGCGCGAGTGCCGAACAGATCGTGAAGACGGATTTCGTGGACATGGAGACCTCCCGCGCCAGCCGACGGGCGGGCGCTAGAACGAGTAGCCGGCGGAAATCTGCGGCGACCAGCTGTCGCAATTCTGGTTGCAGCCCAGCGCGTGGTCGTACGTCATTCCGAGCGAGAGGACGCGGCCCACCGAGAAGCCGGCGCGTCCGCCGATGCCATCCTGGTCCGGCGCAGCTCCGCCCACGAACCAATGCGAGTAGTAGGCGCCGACGTACGGCTGCACGGCGGCGATCGGCATGTACCAGGTGACGCCGGGCCGGAGCGACCACATCGTCGGCGAGCCGCCGAAGGCGTATCCCAGCTCGACGTTGGGCGCGATGCCGTTGCGCATCAGCCACCCGACGCCGAGGTTGGCGCTGCCGTAGGTCTGGCCATACGCGAAAGTCGTCCCGACGCTTCCCCACGAGTACGGCCGGCCCGAATACCATTTCGGTTGGGCTGGAGCGGTTGCCGCCGGCGCCGGCGCGGCTTCGGGGTTGACGGAGTCCGGCGGCGCGGCCGACTGTGCGGCGACCCCGGCGGAAAAGACGAGCAGCGCTGCGGCCAGGCGACGCGCGCTTCGGTCGAGATTGACCATGGACATGGGCGCTCCTCCCTCAACCGAGACGACCGATCCGTCGCCCGGGCAGGGGAGGTGGCGCTATTGGACCTTGGTCCCCTGACTGGAATTGTCGGCTCGCGGCATTCTTCGACGCGCTCCGAAGGAGGGCGATCATGTCCATGCGGATGGTGACTCTCGCCTGCGCCGGGCTCGCGCTGGTGGGCGCGGCCGCATCCGGCGCCGATTCCGCTTGCGCCGCGGACACCCGTCGCTTCTGCGAGGGCAAGCCTCCCATCGAGCTCCTCTCCTGCCTGCAGGCCCACCAGCCCGACCTCTCCGATGCCTGCCGGCAGCGCATCGAGACCGCTCTGGTGAACGTCTCCAACGCGAAGCTCGACTGCGAGCAGGACGCCTTCGCCTTCTGCCGGGACGAGGCGCCCGGTCAGGCAATGGTCTCGTGCCTGAGCAAGCACCAGGGCGACCTGACGCGGCGGTGCCAGTCCGTCTTCGACGACTACGCCCGGCGCGAGGCCGCGAACAGCCGGGTCTGCGGCAACGACGGGAAGCGCCTGTGCGCCAATGCCAGGCCGGGAAAGGGCGAGATCCATCTCTGCCTGCTCTTCCGCGGCAAGGACATCTTGTCCGGCGAATGCCGTGAAGTCATGGCGCGCTGAGCACTGGTTTCAGGGACAGCATCGCTGTGGTAGCTCAGCCGGATGCCTCTCCAGGCCAGGAGCGTCCCGGACGACGTGATGGTCGTCCTGCGCGGACTGCGCAGCGCCGGAAGGCAGGCGTGGCTTGCCGGAGGTGCGGTCCGGGATCTGTTGCGCGGCTTTGGCGCCCAGGATTTCGATGTGGCCACCGACGCGCTGCCCGATCAGGTGCTGAAGCTGTTCCCCAAGGTCATTCCCACCGGCATCCAGCACGGCACGGTCAGCGTGATCTCCGGGGAGCACAAGGTGGAGGTGACCACCTTTCGCGGGGAAGGGCCCTACCTCGACGGGCGCCGTCCCAGCGCCGTCACCTTCCTCGGCGAGATCGACGGAGATCTGGCGCGGCGCGACTTCACCGTCAACGCCATCGCCTGGGATCCCATCGACGGCGTGCTGCGGGATCCGTTCCACGGCGAGCAGGACCTGCGCCGGTGCCGGCTGCGCGCGGTGGGCGACGCGCTGGCGCGCTTCCGGGAGGACGGGCTGCGCCCGCTGCGCGCCGTCCGGTTCGCCTCCACGCTCCGGCTGGCCATCGTGCCGGCCACGCTGCGCGCGATACCGGTGACGCTCGACGTGTTCGCCAGGGTGGCGATGGAGCGGGTGCGCGAGGAGCTGGTCAAGCTGCTGGTCCGCGGCGCGCCGCCTTCCCGCGGACTGCGCTTGCTCCTGCGCACCGGCCTCCTCGCCCGCATCGCGCCCGAGCTGCTCGAGTCGGTTGGGTTTGCGCAGAACCGCTATCACCGTTGGGACGTCTGGCGGCACACCTTGCGCTGCGTGGATGCGGCGCCGGCCGACTTGATCGTGCGGCTGGCAGGGCTGCTGCACGACGTGGGCAAGCCGCGCAGCGCGGCTCCCAAGGAGGGCGCTCCCGGCGAGCACACCTTCTACGATCACGAGAAGCTGGGCGCCCGGATGGCGGCGGACATCCTTCAGCGGCTCAAGTTCCCGCGGCGCGACCTCGAGCGGGTATCGCTGCTGGTGGCCGAGCACAACTGGCACTACCGGCCGGAGTGGAACGACGCGACCGTTCGGCGCGTCCTGGCACGCATCGGAGTGGCGGAGCTTCCCGCGCTGTGGGCGTTGCGGCGCGCCGATCTGCAGGCCCGCGGCCGTCTGGTCGAGGAGGGTCTGGCGAACCAGGCCGAGGCAGAAGCGCGCTTCGCGCGCGAGATCGCCCGCGGGTCGGCGCTCCGGGTGACCGACCTGCGCCTGGGAGGCGAGGACGTGATGCGCGAGCTCGGGCTGCCGCCTGGCCGGAAGGTCGGACAGGTGCTCTCACGGCTCCTCAATCGGGTGCTGGATGACCCCGATCTGAACAGCCGGGACAAGCTCCTCGGACTGCTGCCGGAAGTGCTCACCGAGTTGTCCACAGATAATCCACAGTGAGCTTCACTCTGATCGGCTCGCCCTCGAAGCGCGATCCGGTGCGACATGTAGGAGTGAATCTGTGACCGCCCAAATCCGTCCTGAGTCCAGATGGATAGACGGTGCGTGGCAGGCGGCTGCCGGCGGCCGTGCGCCTTGGATGGGCGATGGAAAGATTGCGGCCGCGGGAGGAACGACCCTGTGGACAGGATGTGGGCGCCGGAGCTCGAGCGTCGCGCTCTTACACGAAGCGTCAACCGAAGAAGCGATGGCCGCCCGACTTCTCCGTCAACCGAGCGGGTGTTAGACTCCCAGCCGCGCGACCTACGTGGCCGGACGCAACAGGGAAGTTCCACCATGGCCGAACAGGTACCTTCGCCACACCCGCGCATCCTCTATATCGAGGACAACCCGGAAAGCCGGGCGCTGGTACGCAACGTGCTGGAAGCGCGCGGCTTCGACGTGTTGGAGGCCTCCGACGGCATCGCCGGCATCGACCTGGCCATCTCCGCGCACCCCGATCTGATCCTCTGCGACATCGAGATGCCCGGCATCGACGGCTACGAGACGGCCACGCGCCTGCGCTCCTACCGCGGGCTCGACGGTTGTCCCATCGTGGTGCTCACCTCCCACGGCGATCGCGGGCTCTCGCTCAGCATCGGCTGCGACGGGTACATCGAGAAGCCCATCGACGTGGAGAGGTTCCCCGGGCAGCTCCGCGAGTTCCTCAAGGGAAAGCGCGAGAAGGTGCGCGGCCCCGAGGAGCGCCGCTACCTGCGCGAGTACTCGCAATCGCTGGTGGAGCGGCTGGAGGCCACGGTGCGCGAGCTGACCGCGGCCAACTCGCGCCTGCGGGCGGCGGCGCGAAGCAAGACCGAGTTCATGCAGAACCTGTCGCACGAGCTGGCCACGCCGCTCACGCCCATCACCGGCTATCTGAAGATCCTCAAGGCGGGCAAGATGGGGCCGCTCAACGAGCCGCAACAGAAGATCATCGACTCCATGCAGACCGCCTCCGAGCGGCTCTCGCGCACCATCGACAACCTGGTGGATTTCGCCACCCTGGAGAGCGGCGGCTACGCCATCCACCGCGACGAGTTCGACGCGGCCGGAGCGGCAAAGGCAGTGCTGGACGAGGAGCGGCCCAAGGCCAAGGCGCGGCACGTCACACTCGAGCTTTCGGCGGAGTCGCTGCCGGAGAAGGCGTGGGGCGACGAGCGCAAGCTCCGGCAGGCGCTGGCCAACCTGATCGACAACGCCATCAAGTTCAGCCCGCACGGCAGCGCGGTGCTGCTGCGCGTGGTGGGGGACGGCAAACGGATCACCTTCGAGGTCTACGATCAGGGCGAGGGGATGCTGGCCGACGAGGCCGAGAAGGTGTTCGACCCGTTCTTCCACGCCGACCGCGTGGGAGAGGAGCGGGCGCCGGGCGCGGGGCTCGGCCTGCCGGTGGCCAAGCAGATCGTCGAGGCGCACGGCGGCCGGATCATGGCCGAGAGCCCGCCCAAGAACCTGCCCGATTCGCGGCATCACTTCTCCGGCGCGAAGGTGGCGTTCTGGATTCCCATGCGGATTCACGCCCCGCGCGAGCCGCAGCCCACTCCCTTCGCGGAGACCGCGCCAGAGGGCGGCACTTCCTGACCGTGCCCCAAGCCGTCTGAGCTGCTAGAAGAGCGCCCGTGATCTCGATGATCGCCATGTCCGGCGGGGTGGACTCTTCCGTCGCCGCCGCCCTCACCGCCGACGCGCGCGGCGCGGATTCCTGCGCCGGCGTGGCCATGCGGCTGTATTCGACGCCGGAGGACGCGGTGCGGTCGGGCCGTACTTGCTGCGCGCCGGACGATCTCTACGACGCGCGCCGCGCCGCGGCCGAGGTGGGCATCCGCTTCTACGTCTACGACGCGCAGGAGCGGTTCCACGAGCAGGTGATGGCGCCTTTCGTCGAGGCGTATGCGCGGGGCGAGACGCCCAATCCGTGCGTGCGCTGCAACGACCACGTCAAGTTCGACTGGCTGCTGGACCGCGCGCGCAGGCTGGGCGCCGGCGAGCTGGTCACCGGGCACTACGCGCGGGTCGAGCAGCACGGCGGGCGCTGGCGGCTCCTGCGCGCGCTGGATGCTTCCAAGGACCAGAGCTATTTCCTGCACGGGCTCACGCAGGAAGAGCTGGCGCTGGTGCGCTTCCCGCTGGGAACGCTGACCAAGTCGCGGGTGCGCGGCGTCGCGCGCGAGCGCGGCCTGCCCAACGCGGACAAGCCTGAGAGCATGGAGGTCTGCTTCGTGGCGGGAACTCCGCTGCCGCAGTTCCTCGAGTCGCACGGCGTGCCGGCGGCGCGCGGCGAGATCGTGGACCTGTCCGGCCGCGTGCTCGGCGAGCACCAGGGGGTCCACCGCTTCACCGTGGGCCAGCGCCGCGGCCTCGGCAGCGGGTTCCGCCTTCCGCTCTATGTCGCGGCGCTCGATGCGGAGCGGCAGCGGGTGGTGGTGGGCACGCGGGACGAGGCGGCGCGGCGGCAGTTCGCCATCGCCGGCGCAACCTGGGTGGCCGGCCCGCCGCGCGAAGAGCTGCGCTGCGAAGTGCAAGTCCGCCACCGCGGCAAGCCGCTGCCCTGCGTGGTGGAGGAAGACCGGGTGGTCCTCGACGAATCCGCCTTGGGAGTGGCGCCCGGCCAGAGCGCCGTCTTCTACAGGGGCGAGGAAGTCCTCGGCGGCGCCACCATCAGGCCCAGCTAGGGTCCGTCAAGCCAGGGCGGGAGTGGTGTGGGCGGTGGAGCCGAATTGGAGAGCCTTGGCGGCCTGCCCCAAAGCGTCCACGAGGTGAAGGCGGACCTTGCGGCCCAGCGAGCGCGGCTGCCGCAACACTGCGAGGCAGTCCAGCGCGTAGGACTTGTGCAACAGCTTTCCCAGCACCAGCGAGCAGAGCACCGCGTGTGCCCGCGGATCCACCGGCCAGCTGCCGCTCTCCCAGTACCCGATGAACTCCTCGGGAACGTCGAGGATGTGCGCGAGGCCCGCCGGCTCCAGCGGCAGCGCCTTGCGCAGGAGCGCGAACGCCTGCTTGTCGCGGATCCCCGCTTTCGCCAGCTCGATGGCAACGTTCAGCTCGAACAACTTCAGATCGTGCCCCTGCACGACGATTTGGCCGCAAGCCTCGCACTTCTCGGCCGGCAGCTGGGCAGTGAAGGTGTGCCCGCAGGCCTCGATCTGATCGTCCATGGAGATGGGGACGATCCGCTCGCTGTCGCACCGCGTGCAAGTCTTCATTTTCCCCGCCCTCCTCCAATGCTACGGGCTACGCCCTGCGCCCGGCTCCGGGCAAAGCCCGGAGCCTCCCAGCGGGTTGGTTGGCCGCCTGGGAAAAGGTTGGGAACGGGTGCGGGTGCAAGCAAGGGCGGTTGGCACGCCCGCTTGCACGACGCAGGATGTCAGCTGCGCAACGCGACGACGTGGGCGGGGCCGCAATCCTCGTCGATCCAGGGGTCCGGCCCGGACTCCTCGCGCACGAGCCGCCGGTCCAGCAGGTGCTCGGGCATCACGTTGCCCATGGCCCCAAGGAGCGATGCGCGCACGCCCGGATGCTCGCTTTCCAGGTCGGTGAGCAGCTTCTTCACCCGCTTGCGCTGGAGGTTGTCCTGCGATCCGCACAGGTCGCAGGGAATGATGGGGAACTTCATCTCCGTCGCGAAGGCGGCGATGTCGCTCTCCGCCGCGTAACAGAGCGGGCGGATGACGATGTTGCGCCCGTCGTCGCTGCGCAGCCGCGGCGGCATCGAGCGCAGCTTGCCGGTGAAGAGCATCGACATGAGCAACGACTCGATCAGGTCGTCGCGGTGGTGCCCGAGAGCGATCTTGGTGCAGCCCAGCTCCTGGGCGGCCCGGTAGAGGATGCCGCGGCGCAGGCGCGAGCACACGGAGCACGCGGTCTTGCCCTCGGGCACCAGGCGCTTCACCACGCTGTAGGTGTCCTCGCGGAGCATCACGACCTCGACGCCCTGTCCGCGCAGATATGCCTCCAGTTGCGCCGCGGGGAACCCGGGATGTCCCTGGTCGAGGTTGCAGGCCACCAGCGAGAAGTCGATGGGCGCGCTCCGCTGCAATTCTTGAAGCAGCTGGAGCAGGGTGAACGAGTCCTTGCCGCCGGAGATCCCCACCAGGATGCGATCGCCGGCCTCGATCAGCCGGTAGTCCCCGATGGCGCGACCCACCTCGCGCAGGAGCTTGCGTTTCAGGTTCATCGCCGGCCCGAGTACACCAGCGGGGGCGGCGCGGTCTACTCCCCCGTGGGCGGGTCGAACCGCATCTCCTCGCAATACAGATCGGCGGTGATCTTGTGGATGCTCTCGTTGCTGGTCGCCGCGTCCTCTGCCAGCCGGAAGATACCCAGGTGCATCAGCTTGATGCTGGCCAGCTCGTCGTGCTGATTGGAGGAGAGCAGGGTCAGGACCCCGTTCTTCTCCGCCTCCTCGCCGGAGTTTCCGTCGATGACGAACTTGTGGAACCACTCCTGCCACGGGTCCGCGTGCGCGCTCGACATGCTGATTTTCAGGTTCGGGAAGTCCATCGTGCCGATCGCCTGCTCGAAGTTCCGGCGTTCTCCGACGGCGAGTTGCTCCACATGCTGCTTCACGGTGAAGGAATCGATCTTCATCACCTTCGTGCAATCGAGACCCTGGATCTGCAGCTTGAAGTTGCTGGCCATGAACATCTTGTGCTTGCTCCGCGTGACGGTGGCCTTTCCGGTGGCCTTCTTCAGCTGGGTCAAATACGGTGAGAACTTCACCTTGAGGTATCCCGGCTCCTTGCTGCCCCCGTCCAGTGCCGGAAAGGTGACCTCCGTGATGATCGCGTCGTGGAACTCGCGCTGCGACTGGGCCACCAGGTCGTAGCTGTACGCCACGATGGCGCCGCTCTTGCGCACGTACTTCATCGACAAGCTGTCCGTGATCCAGTCCCAGAACGGCTTGGCCATGTCGAGGCCCACCTCGATGGTGAAATCCTCGTACTTGGGCTGTCCAATGTGCTTTCGGACCAGGTGGTCCTGCGAGGCCTTCTCGTTGATCACGTCGGCGGAGACGCCGCCGCCTTCCACCCTCCTGAGGAATCCGCAAGGCTTTTCATCCAGCATGAGGCCGTAGCTGCCGGCGACGAACGATCTCGTATCTGCCATTTGCGCGCCCCCTCAGACGATCTCGAATTCCATGCTCTCGCAGTACAGCCCCGCGGTCGCCAGCTTGTGCCGATCCTTCGCGGACGCCGCGTCGATGGCGCCCAGCCGGTGGATTCCCACCTGCGACAGGCGGATGTGCGCGAGCGGCTGCCGGTTGTCGTTCAGCAGTGTCAGCACGCCCTTCTTCTCGTGCTGGTCCTCGCAGTTGCCCTTGACCACGAAGTCGTCGAACCACTTCAGCCAGGAGTCGGCGGAGACCTCGGCAAGCGTGAGGCTCAGGTCGGGAAAATGAAGCTCGCCGGGCTCGAGGGTGACCCTGTGCTGGCTGAAGCCCAACCCTTCGCGGGCGATGGTCTGGCGCACGGTGAACGACTCGATCCGCGCCACCTTGGAGCAGTCCAGGCCGTCGATCTCGAGCTCGAAGCCCGCCGCGTGGAAGATCTTCTCCGGGTTCCTCGGGTCGGCTCCCCGGTACTTGCCGGAAGCGGTCTTGTTCTCGACCATCTCGGCCGCGATCTTCACCGCAAGCCAGGCCGTCTCTCTCGACTCGATGTCGAGCGCCGGGATGGTGGTCTCGGTGATCATCGCCTCGACGAAGGTGCGCTCGGCGCGGATTTCCATGTTCTCGTCGCAAGCGAAGACGGAGCCGTGCTTGCGGTCCACCTTGCCGGTCCAGCTCTCCCCGATCCAATCGAAGAGCGGCTTGCGCATGGCGAAGCCGAACTCGATCTCGAATGGCTCGTACTGGATGGGCCCGAGATGCTTCCTGGCCGGCTGCCCCGGCCCGACCCTCTGCTCGATGACGCTGGCAAAGGTCGAGCCGCCGGCGACGCCATGAGCGAGCCCGCAGTCCTTGTCGAGGATCGTGAGCGCGCAGGTGCCCAGAGGTCCGGGCTTCACGCTGGCGGTTGCGTAGGTCGGTGCCATCAGGCGAGCTCGCAGGAGAAGCGCAGGTCTTCGGGCTCGGCGCCGCCCTCGGCGGGAGCGGCATGTTCGAGTTGCAGCGTAGCCTGGGCGACGCCGTCCACCACCTTGCCGGTGAGCGTCTGCAGCGGCGCCCAGCCCTCGCCGTCGCGGCGCTCGACGGCGAAGTTGACCATGCGCCCTTCGAACCCCGGGCCGTCCACCAGCAGCGTGGCCTGGTCGCCGTTGGCGAAGGCGTCGCTGGACCAGCGCGGGTTGGCCAGCATCGGTCCAGGCTGGTCGCCGTCCTCCAGCACTTCCTGTTCGGGGGCCGAGGCAAGGCGCGCCTTCAACGGACGCCGGGTGGCGACCACGCGGCTCACCGCCTCGCGGCCGTCGGCAGTGCGCACCCGGAACCGGTAAAGGACCAGATCGTCTAGGTTTTTCATCCGGCGGCCACCCCTCAATGACCGTGTGGGTTGAAGCATACCCCAGATTCCAGCCTGGGTGCATGACGCGCATCACACGGTTAGATCGGACGCCCATGGCGCGACGAGAGTTGGCGGTGGTCGAGAACGCCGCGGGCGAGCTGTTCGTGGACGACACCTGCATCGAGTGCGACACCTGCCGCGAGCTGGCGCCCGACGTGTTCGGCAGCACGGAGACGGGCCAGTCTTTCGTGCGCCGGCAGCCTCGCACGGATGCCGAGTGGCGGCCGGCACTGCACGCGGTGGTGAGCTGCCCCACCGCTTCCATCGGAGCGGACCGCAGCTCCCGCGAGGCTGCACGCGAGCTGCCCGTCGCGCTCGACGGGACCGTCTACCGCTCCGGGTACTCCAGCCCCGACTCGTATGGTGCGCAGAGCTATCTGCTGAGGCGCGCGGACGGCAACGTGCTGGTGGACTCGCCCAGGTTCGTGGCACCGCTCGCCCGCCGCCTGGAGGAGCTCGGCGGGGTGCGCCTCATGTTCCTCACCCACCGCGACGACGTGGCCGACCACGCGAAGTTCCGCGAGCGCTTCGGCTGCGATCGCGTCCTGCACCGCGACGATGCTCATTTCGAGGTGGAAGTGCCGCTGGAAGGCGATCGCGAGCTGGGCCCCGGGCTGCGCGTCATCCACGTGCCGGGACACACGCGCGGAAGCTGCGCGCTCCTGGTCGACGAGACCTACCTGTTCACCGGCGACCACCTCT
>DASRTX010000029.1:0-11215 GCA_035655715.1 Myxococcales bacterium
GTGGACCCGGCCGGCGATCCCCTGCCAGTAGAAGTAGCGCATGGAGTCGAAGGCGACGCCGGCGAGGATGAAGGGCCAGAAGTGGGCGAGGAAGCTGCGCGTCTTCTCGTTGTAGAGGTCGAGCAGACCGAGCAGGCCGATCAACACGTGGTCGGCGCGCAGGCCGCCGAGAAGGCCCACCGCGCCGATATAGGCGAGGCCCACCAGCACCGGCCAGGCGCGCCGCCGCATGGTGCGCGAGGGAAGCAGCCACGGGGTTGCCTGTGCGACGATGGCCATCATCTCGGCAGCCGGGGAGATGCCCGGCGCGCTCTTTCGTTGCGTTTTTCCCGGCCGCACCGTAGACGCGGCCGGTGCCCGTCCGCCTTGCGTCGCTCGCCGCGCTGCTCTTCGCCCCCGCCGCGGCGGCGCAGGTGTGCGGCAGCGGACTGTCCACACGGCTGGTGCCGCTGCCCGTCTACGCCACGCTACCCAACGAGGGCAGCACCTTTGGTTTCATGCCGGTGTTCCTGCGCGTCTGCGACGAGAGCAAGCGGACCGAGTCGATCATCGCCCCGAGCATCACCTACAACGACGTGATCCAGTGGACCGGGTCGTTCCGCTGGTTCTACTTCCCCACCGACGAGCAGACGCTCACGCTGGTGGGCACGCTGAGCACGCGGATCAATTCCGGGATCCTGGCCATCTGGCAGGACCTGCCGACCGCCAACGGCCGCTCCACCACCGAGGTCACCGCCCGGTTCCAGCGCAGCGTCTTCTACCGATTCTTCGGCATCGGGCCCGACACCGATGTCGAGGACGAGAGCAGCTACACGCGCGTCCGCGCGCTGCTCGAGGCGCGGCGCGGCATCAATCTGGGCGCCTTCAACCTGGGCCTCTCCGCCTTCATCCGGCGCGACCTGGTACAGCCGCTGGGCGTGCCCGGCCTGCCGCTCAGCACAGAGGCCTTTCCCGGCACGCCAGGGATGGAGGGCTCGACCACCGCGGGCCAGTCCATCGACGCGCGTTACGACACCCGGGCGCACGGCGAATACTCCGACCGCGGCGTCTACGCGCAGGTGCTCGCGGGCGTGGTGGAAGGCATCTCCAATTCGCCCGCGTACGTCCAGGGCCACGTCGACGTCCGGGCGCTCTGGCCGGAGCTCACCAGGGTGGGCGGCGCCGCCCGCGCCTTCTGGAGCGCGGTCTCCTCGGGAAACGCGCCCTTCTACGACCAGAGCACGCTGGGCGGATCGTTCTTCATGCGCGGGTTCACCGAGGATCGGTTCATCGACCGGGCGGCCTGGACGGTGGAGCTGGAGCAGCGCGTGCGCGTCTTGCAGACGCACATCTATGGCGTGGTCGCCGACTGGCGCATGGACGTGTTCGTCGGCGCCGGGCAGGTCTATGGCAGCGGACAGGGCGTCCTTTCCAATCCCAAGTTCACCGGAGGCGTGGGCTTCCGCGCCTTCGTGCATCCCAACGTGGTGGGTCGCGTGGACGTGGCCACCGGCGGCGAGGGCGTCAAGGTCTACGTCGAGCTGGGTTATCCTTACTGAGCCACCGGGCCCAGCGCGGCCAGCTCCGAGGGCGAGAGCGGGGCGCTCAGCGTGCGCGCGAACCACTCCGCCGTCTCCGGTTTGCGCGCCGGCGGCGAGGCGCGCGGCCCGGGGAGAGGCGGCAGCAATTCGCGGAAGAGGTTGGTGAGAGCGGCATCGTCCTGCACGATCTCCGCGGTGCGGCCGAGCAGCGCCATCGTCTCCGCCCGCCGGCTCTGCGGCGGCGCGTCGAGCTGCGAAAGCGAGGTGGCGCCCAGCATCAGCGACCAGGCGCAGAACGTGCGGTAGCCCCGCTCGGCGCGCGGCAGCGAAGTGAGATACTCCAGCGCGCCGCGGCCGTCCTCGCGCAGGCTGGCGAGCAGCGCCTCGCGGTCGGGCACCAAAAAGCGCCCCGCCGCCTCGTCCTCGCGGCGGTCCTTGAGGATGTTGACCTTCTGCAAGAAGAGCCCGAAGCGATAGGCGGAGAGCATCGAAGGCGCACTGCCCCCGCCCAGCGCCCACAGCCGCGTGAGCAGCTCTCCCACCACGCCGGCCACGAAGCAGCAGTAGCGGCAGACGTCCTCGAGGTCGACGAGCCGCAGCGCCGGCCCGCGCCGCGCGTACGCCGCCATCCCCTGGGCCATGCGGTCGAGGGCGCCGAAGAGGATGCCGCGCGCTTCCTCCGGCAGCTCCCAACCGTCTTCCACCAGCACGTCGGCCACCTCGAACAGGCCCGACTCGGCGGGAGTGAGCCGGGCGGGAAAGGCGCGCGCCAGCTCCGCAGCGGCGCCCTTTGCGGGCCGCTCGCGCAGCAGGCGCCGGAAACGTTCGAAGAGGCGCTGCTGCTCCTCGCGGTCGGCGAACGGCGCGTCCTCCACCGTGTCGAGCACGCGGAAGAGCAGATAGGAGAGCGCCACGCGCTCGCGGAACGGCTGCTCGAGCTGCGGGATGCAGAAGGCGAAGCTGCGGCTCACCGCATCGAGATGGCGCTGGTAGAAGCTGCCGTCCTGCACGTCGTCCTCCCGATCACGACCGCAGCGCCGCGCGGAGCCGGCCCAGCGCGAGCAGCGGGAAGCAGTTGCGGTAGAGGTGGTAACGGATCATGAATCCTGCACAGAGCTCCGTCCCTTCGCGGATGCGCGCCCCCTTCTCCTCCCCGGTGCCGTAGCCGGGGAAGCCGCAGCCGGTGAACGCCTCCTCGTCCCAGGCGCCGTCGGCGCGCTGCCGCTCGCAGAGCCAGGCGGCGGCGCGGCGCGCGCTCTCGCCGCGGGCGCGTCCTCCGGCCACCAGCGCGAGCAGTCCCCATGCCGTCTGCGAGGCGGTGCTCTCGCCGCGCCCTCGCTGCGCGCGATCGACGTAGGACGCACAGCTCTCGCCGAAGCCGCCGTCCGCGTTCTGCCGCTCCTCCAGCCAGCGAAGCGCGCGATGGACGGGGAGGGAATCGAGATCCTCGCGCAGGGCGGCCAGCGCCGGCAGCACCGCGCCCACGCCGTAGATGTGGTTCACGCCCCAGCGGCCAAACCAGGACCCTTCCTTTTCTTGTTGTCCCAAAAGCCAGCGCACGCCGCGGCGGACGGCAGGCTGCGCGCGGCCCATGCCCAGGGCACCGAGAAGCTCCAGCACGTGCGCGGTGACGTCGGCGCTGGGCGGATCGATCACCTCGCCGAAGTCGCAGAAAGGCAGGAAGGAGGGCAGCCGGGAAGTGTTGTCCTTGTCGAAGGCAGCCCAGCCGCCGCCCCCGCTCTGCATGGCGAAGATCCAGCGCAGGGCGCGCAGGCGGGTGGCCTGGTCCAGGGCGCCGGCCTTGGAGAGCGCGAGCAGCACCACCGCGGTGTCGTCGATGTCGGGATAGAGGTCGTTCTCGAACTCGAATGCCCAGCCGCTCGGCTCGACGTGCGGCGCCCGCACGCACCAGTCGCCGGGGACGCGGATCTCTTCGCGCAGCAGCCATTGTGCGGCGCGCTGGACCGGATCGCTTGCCGGCGCGACGCCCGATTCCAGCAGGGCGAGGAGCCCGAGGCCGGTGTCCCAGACGGGCGAGAGGCAGGCCTGCACGCGCATCGAGCCGTCGGCGCGGCGGATCATCCAGCGATCGTGCATGCCATCCAAACCCTTGCGGATGGCGGGATGGTCGAGGCCGTGGCCCAGGCTGCGCAGCGCCATCAGCGAGTAGACCCAGGGCGGCTGGATGCCGCCCCAGCTTCCATCGGCTTCCTGGTGCTCGAGGATCCACCGCTCGGCCTCGGCCCGCGCCCGGCCGCGCAGCGGATGGGTGGGCAGCTTCTCGTAGGCGCGCAGCGCGCGGTCGACGGCGCGGAAGATCCGGTCGATGGCGTCCAGCGGGGGGCCGGCCTCGCCCATGCGCAGCTCGTCGAGCCGCGCGTGCTCGGGGACGGCGCGCACCGGCCGGTCGTTCATCAAGAGCAAGAGCGGCACCACCGTGCCCCGCGCCCAGGAGGAGAAGCTGTAGATGTTGAGCGGCGCCGAGCGCGGGAGCAGCATCAGCTCGGGCGGCATCACCGGCAGCTCGTCCCAGGGGAACTGCCCGAAGAGCGCCAGCCAGATGCGGGTGAAGGTGCGGGCGCGGCAGAGGCCGCCGCGCGAGAGGATGAACGCCCGCGCCCGCGCCATGTGCGGCGCGTCGGCGGCATCGCCCGCCAGCTTGAGCGCGAAATAGCACTCGATGCTGGTGGAGAGATCGCCCGGCGCGCCGTGGTAGAGCGCCCAGCTTCCGTCGTCGCGCTGGTAGTTGCGGATGTCCTGCGCGATGCCGCGCCAGATGCCGTCGTCGCGCGCGGCGAGGAAATGCGTGAGCAGGAGATATTCGGCGTCCATGGTGGCGTTGGATTCGAGCTCCGCCCACCAGTAGCCGTCAGGATTCTGATCGCGGAAGAACCAGCCTTGGGCGCGCTCGATCGCCATCTCGACCGAATGCTCCGCCAGCGCCCGGTAGGAGACGCTCACGAAGCCCTCCTCGCCGAGCGCGCCTGGAAGTAGCGCACCGCCTTGGCCAACGCCTTGCGCACCGGCGTCTGGGGAAGGCCCAACTCGCGCACCGCCTTCGAGCAGTCGGCGAACATGATCTCGCGCGCGGTGCGCACGCCTTCGAGGGGCACGCGCGGGGTGCGGCCCAGGAGCGTGCCCTCCAGGAAGGCATCGGCATGCGCCAGCGCCAGAGCCAGACCATGGGGGAGCCGCACACGGGGCGGCGGACGCCCGGCGATGTCGGCGAGTTCCTGGAGGAGCGCGCGCATGGTCAGGTTGGCGTTGCCGAGCAGGTATCGTTCCCCGCGCGCGCCGCGCTCGAAGGCGAGGACGTGCCCTTCCGCGACGTCGTCCACGTCGACCACGTTCATGCCGGTGTCGACGTACGCGGGCATCCTGCCCTCGAGGAAATCGGCGATCATCTGCCCCGTGGGGGTGGGCTTCACGTCGCCCTCGCCCACCGGAAAGGTGGGATTGACGATGACCGCGTCGAGACCGCGCCCGGCCTCTTCGCGCACCAGCGCCTCCGCCATCCACTTGCTCTTCTTGTAGGGCCCGGGCGGCGACCCCACCGGCTGGTCGCCCTCGTTGGCGGGGCGTCCGTCGCGCATGCCGCCGACGGTGGCGATGCTGGAGGTGTAGACCACGCGCGCCACCCGCTCTTCGCGCGCGGCCTGGAGGACGTTGCGCGTTCCTCCGACGTTCACCGCCAGCACCTCGGCTGCCGGCGCGGAGAAGGAGTAGATGGCCCCGGCGTGGAAGATGGCATCGCAGCCGCGCGCCGCGGCGCGAACCGCCTCTGCGTCGCGCAGGTCGGCGCGGACGATCTCCAGATCTCGCGGGTCGGGGACGTTGGGCTCGGTGCCGGGCCGGAGCAGCAGGCGCACGCGCGCTCCGCGGCACTGGAGCGCCCGGACCACGGCACCGCCGATGAAGCCTCCCGCGCCGGTCACGAGGGCGTTCACGGCAGGGCAGCTCCGATGGACTGCACCGCGGCGGTGAGCGAGGCTGTGGCAGCGCGTGCCGCCCGCGCCAGGCGCAGCAGTTGAAGCGCGGCGCCGGGTCCGCGGAGCGCATGGCGCAGGGCCGGCAGCACGTAGTCGCTCCTCGCCTCGCGGGCGAAGGGCGGCAGGGTCACATCCGCCTCGTCGACGATGGCGCGCAGCGCCAGCCACGGCACTCCGGCCCGGGCGGCCGCGCGCGCAACCTGCGCGGATTCCAGATCCACCGCGATGCCGCCCCCCTTGGCCAGCCTGCGCTTCTCCTCCGGCGTGACCGCCACTTGCGGCGCGCAGACCAGCTGGCCGCGGATGGCCCGCGGCAGTGCGCGCGTGACTTGCAGGTCCGGCGCCGGCAGCACTTCGCCGTCGGGCGCTTGCACGGCGGAGGCCAGGACCAGATCGCCGGCGCGCAGATCGGGCGAAAGCGCGCCGCCGAACCCACAGCTCACCACGCAAGCAGGCCGATCGGCCTCGATGGCGCGGCGCGGATCGCCGCCCATCCCGATGGCGACGGCGGCGACTTCGCGCCCGTGCAGGTGCCCGCGCGCAACTCCTGCGCGGGCGCGGCCGCCCATCGCCTCCGCGACGGCGCGCAGCTCCTGCTCCATCGCCACCACGAAGAGCGCCGGAAGGGTCTGCGTCCACCCGCCGTGCGCGGGCGTGTCCAAAGGCTCCAGCGCACCTTTGCGCCGTTCCCAGATCTCCTGCGATTTGGCCGCGGCGTCCTCGCCGCTGAAGCGGACGTCGGCGATCTGCTCGGCAGGCACCCGCGTGCGCTGCTCGGCGCGCTCGTCGAAAAGGTCCACGTGCGCGTCGCTGCGATCGTAGAGGTACCCGACCAGCTGCGAGCCGTCGTTGCGCACGATGGTCACGTACCCGCGATAGTCGAAGGCGCGCTCCACCAGGCTGCGGACGTGGGGATCCATCAGAGGCGCCCGGTGACCATGCTGGCGACCGTCGCGCCCATCGCACTGGCCGATTCGAAGGCCGCGCGCACGGCGCTGGGCTCGTATCCGCAGTGCACCATGCAGTCCTGGCAACGCGGGTTGCCGCTCTTCCTGCCGTACTGCGACCACTCGGTGGTCTCGAGCAGCTCGCGGTAGCTGCCCGCGTAGCCGTCTTGCAACAGGTAGCAGGGCCGCTGCCAGCCGAAGATGTTGAAGGTCGGGCTGCCCCAGGGCGTGCACTCGAAGTCGCGCTTGCCCATCAGGAACTGGAGGAAGAGCGGGCTCTGGTTGAAGCTCCAGCTCTTCTTCCCGTTCTCCAGCATGCGGGAGAAGAGCCGGTTCGATCGCTCCCGGTGCAGGAAGTTGTTCTGGTCCGGCGCCTTCTCGTACGAGTAGCCGGGAGAGATCATCATCCCTTCCACGCCCAGCGCCGTCATGTCGTCGAAGAATCCGCGCATCCGGTCGGGATCGCTGTCGGCGAACACGGTGGTGTTGGTGGTGACGCGGAATCCACGCTTCACCGCCTCGCGGATGGCCTGGACGGCCAGGTCGTACACGCCTTCGCGACAGACGGAGCGATCGTGCTCCTTTTGCGGGCCGTCCATGTGCACCGAGAAGCTGAGGTGCGTGTCGGGCTCGAAGAGGTCCAGCTTGCGCTCGAGGAGCAGTGCGTTGGTGCAGAGGTAGACGAAGCGCTTGCGGTCCACCAGGGCGCGCGCGATCTGCGAGATCTCGGGATGGAGCAGCGGCTCGCCGCCGGCGATGCTCACCACCGGCGCGCCGCACTCGTCGGAGGCGCGCACGCAGTCCGCAACCGAGAGATGCTTCTTGAGGATGGGCAGCGGGTATTGGATCTTGCCGCAACCGGTGCAGGAGAGGTTGCAGCGGAAAAGCGGCTCCAGCATCAGCACCAGCGCGTAGCGATCGTTGCGCGCCAACCGTTGCTTCACCAAATATCGTGCCACGGCGGCCATCTGCGCTGCAGGGATTCCCATTCTCGCGTCCCCTCAGTCAGTCGCGCGGCGCCTTGCACGCGCGGACCGGGCGCGATTCAACCGCCCGGCGATTGCGGCTGCAACCACCTTTTTCAGCTCCATTGCCGGACACAGCCGTCCCCCTGCCTGTCCGGGCTGCGGCGGAGTGGACCTCAGGGACATCTTTTCCAAGATGCCGAAGAGGAGCGGGCGGATTCGCCGCGATCAAGGCCGTAGTCCGTCCTCGCGGCAGAATTCCAGATGGGCGGACAGCGCCGCCGCGCTCTGGTTGGCTGCGACGTACGTCTTTACGCCGGTCATCGCTGAAACAGGCTACCGCGGCGGCCAGTCGTTCGTCGGCAGCAGCGCTGCCTCGCGCAGCGCTGCGCGCCGGAGCGGCGCGATCCTCTGGTAGTCCGGATCCGCGAGGAGCTGCAGATAGGTGGCGCGCGTGGGATAGCGGGTGATCACGATGCCGTCCCAACCCTCCCCCATCAGCGGAGGCCCTGCCTCGCCCGCGTAGAGCACCTGCGCGCCGAGCTTGATCAAGACGGCCTGCGCCGCGCTGGCGTACTTCAGATAGGCATCGCGGCCGCCCTCCGCGAACCGGAGCAGCTGGAACAAGACCACCGGCCTGCCGTCGTCGGCCGCCCGAAAACGCTCCAGCTCCGCCGTCCCTGGTTCGATGGCCATGGCGCCATCCTACGGGAAGGAAGCGGGCTCGCGCTTGTTGCACCGGGAGTCACCCGAGGGGCTCCCCATGGAACTGCTGCTCCACGACCTGCGCCTCGCCTTGCGGGCGCTGCGGCACAACCCGGGCTTCGGGGCCGCAGCGCTCTTGACGCTGGCGCTCGGCATCGGCGGCACCACGGCCGTCTTCTCGGTGGTGAACGACATCTTCCTGCGACCCCTGCCGCTGGCCGGGGAGACACGGCTGCTGCGCCTGCGCGATTCGTCGCGCTCGGCAGGGGGAACCGTCAACGCCTTCAACATGGTGGGCGCCCACTACCTGGCCGTCGCCGCGCAGGCGCGCACCCTCTCCGGCATCTCGGCCCAGATGGGCCGCAACTCCACGCTGACCAGCGCCGATCCGCCCGAGCACATCGACGCGACGCTGCTTTCCCCCGGCAGCCTGCGCGTGCTCGGCGTGCGCCCGGCTCTGGGGCGCGAGTTCACCGCCGAAGAGGAGCGTCTCGGCGCGGACGCCGGCGTGGCGCTGATCGGCTCGGCCCTGTGGAAGCGACGGTTCGGTGGCGATCCGGCCGTCGTGGGGCAGGTCATCGGCATCGACGGCCGGCCGCAGCGCATCGTCGGCGTGATGCCGCCCGCCTACCGCTTCCCCTACGAGGCGGAGGTGTGGATGCCGTTCCAGCCCGATTCCGCCTCCAACGACGACTTCGCGGTCTTTGCGCGGCTCGCCCCCGGCGCGACGCTCGCGCAGGCCCGCGCCGAACTGAACGCCATCGCCGCGCGCCTGCCGCGAGACGCCCGCACTCCCGAGGGCTATGGCGTCGAGGTCGCGCCGCTGCGCGAGAGCCTGCTCGGCAACGACGACCGCGTGGCGGTGGCGCTCTTGGCGGTGCTGGCCCTCTTCCTGCTCCTCGCCTGCGCCAACGTGGCCACGCTGCTCTTGGCGCGCTCGGCGGCGCGGCAGAAGGAGTTCGCCATCCGCAGCGCGCTGGGCGCCTCGCCGCTGCGGCAAGCACGGCAGCTCCTCACCGAGAGCGCCACCCTGGCTCTTCTCGGCGGCGCGCTCGGCCTCGTGTTCGCCTTCTACACGGCGCCGTTGCTCGGGCTTCTGGTGCCGGGCACGCTCTCGCTGCAGCTGGGGATGCAGGAGGCTGCGCTCGACGCGCGGGTTCCGCTCTTCGCCTTCGCCATCGCGGTGGTGACCGCGCTCCTCGCCGGCGTCGCGCCCGCCGCGCAGGCATCGCGCGCGGACGTGCAGGAAGTCCTCAAGGGAGCGGCGCCGGGCGCCGACCCGCTCCGGCGCCGGCGGCTCTTAGGGTCCTTCGTCACCGGGCAGATCGCCCTGGGCGTGCTGCTCCTCTGCGGCGCGGGGCTGGTGATCGAGAACTTCCGGCTGCTCTACCGGAAGCCCACGGGCCTCCTGGAGCGCGGCCTCTACACGGCGGAGCTGGTGCTGCCGGATCGGCGCTACTTGGACGGACCGTCGCGGCTGCGGCTCGTCGAGCAGTTGCGCTCGCGCCTCGCCGCGCTTCCGGGCGTCGAGTCCGCGGGGTTCACGCTCATCAACCCGCTGCGCCGTGCCACCTGGGCCGCGCCCGTCGCGGTGGAAGGACGCGAGGCCGCCACGGAGATGGTCAACCACCGGCTGATCACCCCGGGCCTGTTGGCCACCATGGGCGTGCCGCTGTTGCGCGGCCGGGAGTTCGCCGACCAGGAACCGGTCCCCGCCGTCGTCGTCAGCGCGCGGCTGGCTGCGCGTCTTTGGCCGGGGCTCGAGCCGCTGGGACGCCGCGTGCGCATCGCGCGCGAGGGCCGGCCATGGATGACGGTGGTGGGCGTCGCCGCCGACGTGCGCGACTCGGGCGAGGTGCATGAAACCTGGTACCTGCCCTATGCGCAGAACGCCGGCTCGCCGGCGGCGGCCGAGATGAACCTCATGTTGCGCAGCCCGCTGGGCGAAGAGGCCGTCTCGCGCGCGGCGCGCAAGGCCCTGGCGGAAGTGGATCCGCTGCTGTCGCTGGCGCGCTTCGCCCCGATGGATCGCGTGCGCGCTGAAAACCTGGCCCCCGATCGCCTGGGCGCCGCCATGGTGTCGATGTTCGCCGCGCTGGGCCTGCTGCTGGCCGCGGTGGGGACGTCGGGAGTGGTGGCCTACGCCGTGGCCCGGCGCGAGCGGGAGATCGGCATCCGGATGGCGTTGGGCGCGGCCCCGCGCGACGTGCTGCGGCTCCTGCTGCGCGAGGGGCTGCACCGCGCGCTTGCCGGGGTCGCGCTAGGGCTTATCGCCACGCTGGCCCTCCACCGCGTGTTGGTGGCGCGACTGCCCGAGGTGGGCGGCGCGGACCTTCCGCTCTTTGCCGGCGTGGCGCTGCTCTTCATCGCGGTGGCGACGCTGGCCACCTGGTTGCCCGGGCGCCGCGCCATGGGCATCGACCCCGCCGTCTCGCTGCGCGCCGAGTGATCGACCAGAAACAGGGTTTCTGGCCGGCCCTGGAAGCCGCTTTCGCGCTCGCGCATCGGATGTCCCATGCGGCTGGCGGAGATCTGGCGATATCCGGTCAAGTCGATGGCGGGAGAGAGGCTCGAGACCGCCGATCTGCTCTCCGACGGCATCGCCGGCGACCGCGCGCTGCTGGTGCGCGACGACCGCGGCAGGGTGGTCACCGCGCGAACCCGGCCCATGCTGCTGAGCCACGCGGCGCGCCTGGGAAGCGACGGAGAGCCGCTGGTGGACGGCCTGCCCTGGGCGTCCGCCGAGGTGGCGCGCGCGGTGGAGGCGGCCGCGGGCGGCGGCGCTGGACTGGTCCGCGCCGATCCGCGCGATCGTTTCGACGTGCTGCCTCTCCTCGTCGCAACCGACGGCGCCATCGCTGCCTTCGGCCGCGACGGCCGGAGGCTGCGTCCCAATCTGATCATCGACGGCGTGGAAGGGCTCGCCGAGCGCGGGTGGGAAGGCCGGCAGCTGCGCGTCGGCGACGCGCTGATTGGAATCGAGGACCTCCGCCGCCGCTGCGTGATGACCACCTTCGACCCGGACACGCTCGATCAGGACGTCGGCGTGCTGCGCGACATCCACGTGCGCTTCGGCGGAGTGCTGGCGC
>DASRTX010000030.1:0-8439 GCA_035655715.1 Myxococcales bacterium
AGATAGCCGCCCTCCCGCCGCTTCTGGCCCGTGCTGTGGAGTTGCGCGATCGGGCAGCGGCGGTCGAGCAGATCGTCCACAAGCGGCTGGCCTCCGTGCTCGAGGTGCAAGACCGCGTGCTCGCGCTGAAGCTGAAGCTGGCCGACCTGCTTGCGAGCGTGCGCGCGGTGGAGGCAGCCCGAACGCAGGAGCTGCTGGAGGTGGAGAGCGCTCCCCTCTGGCGGGCATTCGGACACGGCCGGTCGCCCTTGCCGGCGGCGTGGCTGCGGGCGCTGGACCTGAACGCCCGCGCCTGTGGCCGCTACCTCGCCGCCGAGCCTGGCCGCATCGCCGCTCAGCTGCTGCTGCTTGCCGTCCTGATCGCTGCGGGACTTGCAGTCACCCGGAGCCGCCGCGCTGTGCTGCCCCCGCCGACACCCGCGGGTCGCGCGGTCGAGGTGGTGTCCGCGCATCCGGTGGCATCGTCCGTCCTGCTGGGACTCGTCGCCACGCCCCTGCTGCACCCCAGCGCCCCGACCGCCTTCACGCTGGCCGTCTTCGTGGCCGGATTGCCGCCGTTCTTCCGCGTGGTGGGAGCGCTGGCGCCGGATTGGCGGCGGCCCTTGCGCTGGCTCGCGGCGCTCTTCGCGGTGGAGAGCCTGGTCGCCATCGTCGTCGACGTCGCGCCCGCGGGGAGGGTGGTGCTCCTCGGGGTCGAGTTGTTGGGACTTCTGGGGTGCTGGGTGGGACTGCGGCGCGGCGGATGGTTGCGCGTCCACGGCGAAGGTCGCTGGAGGGCGGCCATCGCCGCGGCCGGCGTGGGCGCCGCTGTCGTGCTGGCCATCTCCGCCGTCACCAACGTCCTCGGCAACGTCACCTTGTCCGAGCTCCTGGCCGCCGCCACCCTGGGCAGCGCCTGCGGGACCGCCGTGGTCGCCACCGGCGTCGCCGTCTTCGCCGGAGCCTGCCGCGCGGCGCTCCATCTCCCCTGGACCCGCAGCTTCCGCATCGTCCGCGAGCAGGAGCAGCCCATCGTCACGCGCGGGGCGCGCATCTTCCGCTCCATCGCCATCGTCGCCTGGGTGTACCAGACGCTGCGCGCCTTTCGCGCGACGCAGGGCTTCGGCGACTTCGCGCGCGAGGCCCTGGCCGTCCGGCTCAAGGTCGGGGCCATCGACGTCACGCTCGGCGACGTCTTCGCCTTCGCCGTCACGCTGTGGCTCGCGGTCTGGCTCTCGCGGGCGCTCAAGTTCGTGCTCGACGAAGCCCTGCTCCCCTCGCTCGACATCACCCGCGGCAAGGCGGCCGCCATCTCCACCACCGCGAAGTACGCGGTCATCGCGCTCGGGTTCTCCTTCGCCACGCTGGCAGCGGGAATGGAGATGACCCGGTTCACGGTGCTCGCCGGCACGCTCGGGGTGGGGATCGGATTCGGCCTGCAGAACGTGGTCAACAACTTCGTCTGCGGGCTCATCCTCCTCTACGAGCAACCCGTGCAGGTGGGAGACCTGATCGAGATCGGGCAGCTCTCCGGCGAGGTCAAGCGCATCGGAGTGCGCTCCAGCACGGTGCGCACCTTCCAGGGCGCGGACGTGATCGTGCCCAACAGCAACTTCATCTCCGCCGAGGTGGTCAACTGGACCCGCAGCGACCGCAACCGCCGCGTCGACATTTCCATCGGCGTGGCCTACGGCGCCGAGCCCCGCCGGGTGCAGGATTTGCTGTTGGAGACGGCGCGCGCCTGTCCCGCAGTCGCCACCGTTCCCGATGCGGTGGCGCTCTTTACCAAGTTTGGCGACAGCGCCCTGCAATTCGAGCTGCGCTTCTGGACGCCCGTCGACGACTGGGTGAACACGGCATCCGGGGTCCGCGCCGCCATCAACCAGGCGCTGGTGGGCGCGGGGATCGCCATCCCCTTTCCCCAACTCGACCTCTGGGTGCGCTCGGCGCCGCCGTCAGCGCCCAAGGGCTCCGCCGTCCAGTCCATCGGCCGCATCGAGCCGCCGACGCTTCCGCGCCGCTGATCCTAGGGTGTCACACCCTGCACGGCGACGAGCGCGATCCACACCGCCGCGGGCACGAGCAGGTTGTCCGTTCCCTGCGGCGCGCCGGCTTCGGCCGCGGCCGCCGCCAGCGCCGCCGCGGCGATGGACGCCGGCCTGAGCGGGGCGCCGAACCGGAGTATCGCGAGGGCGGTCGCCAGCCCCGCGAACAGCGCCACGGCCGCGGTCCCTTCCACGGTCTTGCGCTTGGCACCGGGCACGGTGAAGAAATGCCGGCCATACCTGCGTCCCGCAAGTCCGCCCAGCCCGTCGCCGAGCGCGAGCGCCAGCAGCCCCGCGCCCGCGGGCAGCGGCGATCCGGTGAAGCCGATCACGGTGAAGGTGGCAAAGGAGAGGCCGTACAGGCCCACGCTGCTCCAGCGCTCCGACGCGTCGGAGATGCTGTCGCGAAACCGGCCGAGCGCGCCCACCCGCCCTGCGAGCGCCGGCACCACGTACGTCGCCGCCGCGCCCAGGAGGGCGAAGGCGATGGGCCACGCGCGGCCGCGCCACATCGGCCAGCCCAGCACCCAGAGCCCGGCTCCGACGTGGACCAGGTCGCGCAGGTAGGTCAGCTCCGCGCCGGCCCGCCGCGCGGCGATGCACGCCGCGGCCACGCCGACGACCAGGGCGGCCCATGCCACGATCAGCGCGACATCGCTCATGCAGCCCCCACACTGCTTCACCCATCATCCCATCCGCGCAGGCCCGCGCAATCCAGGGGAAACCCATCGGCATCGCTGACCCTGCAAGAAAAAGGGGGCGCGCCGGATGGCACGCCCCCCGAAGAGCTTTCGCCTGCGCCTTTTGCTAGAAGCCGGCGAACTGGTACCCGACGCCCGCGGTCACCATCATCGCGTCGCCGAAGCTCCCCACGTCGTGGGTGTGGAGGTTGATGCGGGCGTTCCACTGCTTCATCTGGTAGCCCACGCCCACGCCCATGCCGAACTTGACGCTGCTGTCGCTGGCCGAGGCGCCGCCGGCCGAGACGCCGGCGAGCAGGTCGAACAGGCCCAGTTCGGCGGCGCCGAAGAGGCCCTGACGCTCGGGCATGAAGTAGTAGCGCGCGCCGAGCAGCACCGGGATGGAGTGCACGTGCGAGTCGGCTCCCGCCGCCGGGATGTTCTTGTCGGCGTGGAACTGGAAGCCGATGCGGGCAGTGGCGCTCAGCTCGGGCATCAGCGGGTACTCGCCGGTCAGCATCAGGCCGGCGCCGACGCCGTTGATGTCGCTGTAGTTGCCCAGGGGCAGGCCGAAGTCGCCGTCCACGCCGACCAGCAGCTTCTGCTGCGGTTGCGTGGAGCTGGAGGCGTGCGAGGAACGGCGGGTGCTCTCCGCGCGCACGGCGGCGGAGACGCAGAACAGAGCGGCTGCAATCAGGATCGTCTTCTTCATTGCGGTCCCTCCGGTAAGCGGCGCCGGTGCTTCATGCCCGTGCGATCGCTCGGTTGGTTTCCAAGAGACTACGGGCACATGCAAAGGGGCCTCAACGCGCGGACCTGCTCCGGGCGGAGGCGGGCGGCGCGGGGGTGCCGACGGGTGCGCAACGGCCCCCCCGCTTCCGGGGAACTACCGGACTTCCAGCTTGCCGACGGCGAAGTCGCTCTGCCCCACGGCATCGTTGCCGAGCAGGTCGCGAACCGCGGCGCGGAACCCTGGCATCCGCGCGGAGCCATCGAAGACGGTGCCTACCGCGGCGCCGGGAGCCAGGGCCACGCGCACCGAGTAGTAGATCCCGCCGGCGCTGACGGCCACGTCGTGCGCGACCGCGCCGGCGCCACCTGCCTTCTGGCTCAGGCCGGAGTAGAGGACCCCCGCCGCAAGGCGGATGGCCTCTGCCTTGGGCGCCGCGCCGGGGTTGAAGACGTTGCCTTCGACGAGGGGCGTCGCGAAGAGGCCGACGCGGCTGGTGTCCAGGGGCAGGTTCATCCCCACCGCGAACCCGGCCGGGACGGCCTTGCCGGCCACCAGGTCGAGCTGCACCAGGCTGGCGCTGGAGAAGTCCGCGTTGCGCACCAGCTTCACCGCCCCGGTCGTGGAAGGATCGGTGTAGACGAGGCCGTGAACCTGGACCGTGGCGGTGCCGGCGATCGACGCGTTCGCGCTGTCGGCCGCCGAGACCGTCGCCGCGCCGAGGCTGGCGAAGGTCACCGGGAAGGTGCCGTGGCCGGCCGCCATCGCCACCGTGGCGGGGACGGTCCCCGTCGTGTCCGTGCTGGTCAGCTTGACGCTGCCGGCATACGAGGTGGCGGTGGCGCCCTTGGCGTCCAGCGCCAGGACGTCGCCGATTGCCGCGACGCCTGCATTGAGGTCCGCAGGCAAGGTAAGCGCGAGGTGGGTGGCGGGGCCCGGCCCGGAGGGCGCCGAACCGCCGTTGCTGGAGCAGGCCGCCGCGAGGAGAGCGAGCGAGACGATGGCGATCCGCTTCATGGCGTGCTCCCGAACTTGGCGAGGAGCGCATTGAGGTCCGCGTCCTCGAGCTGCGTGGCGTTGCCGGTCATGTCCAGGGTGGAGTCGTACTTGGGCACCGGCGGAACTGCCGAAGCGGCCCCTGCCGGCGCGCCGATGCGCGAGGCCAGGGCAGCGAGATCGAGGAAGTCGATCACGCCGTTCTCGTCCCAATCGCCGTTGCCAGGCGCCCCCGCCGCCTCGCTGTGCGGGTAGATCTCCCAGAGCCCGCGCCCGTAGGTGGAGACGCGCAGCAGGCTGCCGTTGAGCGAGGAGCTGATGTCGGTGACCCTCACTTGAGGCAGGTTGCCGTACCGGACCCAGGTGTCGCCGCCGTCGGTGGTCCGGTAGAGGCCCAGGTCGGTGCCCACGTAGATGGTGCGGTCGGTGCGGTCGCCGTAGTCGAAGCGCACCACCAGGATGGGGATGTTGGGCAGGTCCAGGGTGCCGCCGCCGGGAGCGGGCACGCCGGCGCCGTGGATGGGGATCCACGTGGCGCCGCCATCGTTGGTCTTGAAAATGTGGCCGAGGGCATCCGACACCGGCCCGCCGCTCGCGTTCTGGGTGTTGCCGGAGACGCCGACGTAGCTCATGCGGATGTCGGTCCCGCCCAGGTTCCTGGGGTCGTGGGGAAAGGCCACCGAGGTCGCGCCGAAGATCGTCTCGCCTCCGACCTGCATGCCGTTCGCCGAGCGCGTGAGCGGAAAGGCTCCGGAGCCGTCGTCGGTGATCACGCCGAAGGTCCCGCCGGGGTTGACCAGGCCGTAGACGCGCGCCTGCACGCCGCCGATGTCATAGGGCCAGGGCGCGGCATAGACCGATTGGTTCTGGAGCGCGATCAGACCGGTGGTCAACCGGGTGTAGGTGACCCGATCGCTTGCGTCGACGGTGATCTTCCAGGCCGAGTTGGCGGTGGCCGCGACCACCGACGATTGCGCGTCGTAGACGGGACTGATCCGCTCCAGGAAGGGTTCGTTGTCGCCGGAGGGCATCTGCGACACAGGGATGTCGGCGAAGGTGTAGCTGTCGTGCTCCACGCCGCCCACGACGGTGGTGGCACGGCTGCAGTCGCTCGTCTGCGGCCGGCAGAAGAGACGCCCGAACTCCACCGACGCCCAGTAGACGGGATTCTGCCCGTTGGCATCGGTGGCGAGCGCGCAGCCGATGCCGTCGCCTCCGATGATCTGGTCGAAGGTCCGGCTGGCGGCGGGAATGGCCCCAGCCACGCTGGCGGGAATCCGCAGCCGCGTGCCGTTGTCCTGGAAACCGGCGTAGAGGACCTGCGCGTTGCCGCGCACCGGGTCGCCGCTGGCGTGTGCGTAGGCGAGGTGGGTAACCAGGCCCACGTCGGGGAAGTGCCAGGAGGCGTCCTGCGTGACGGAGGCCGCGAAGAGGTCCGAGCTGGTGAAGAGCCCGCCGTCGGTGCCGGCCAGGACGACCGACGTCCCGTTCAGCGATGCCACCGTCACCGTGTGCCAGTCCGCGTGTGCGTAGGGGAGCGGCCCTTTGCCGTCCTGCGTGTTGCCTTGGCCGCTGCTGGGCAGCCAGTGCGTCGCGTTCTGCCAGGTAGCGCCGCCGTCGACGGTGCGCACGCTGCACAGGTTGCCGCCCATCACGGCGTGGTCCGGGTTCACGGGGTCGACGCCGACTGCCAGGTTGTACCAACTCTGTTCGTGGCCCAGGTCCAGCGTGCCGCAGTCGTTCACGGAGCCGCCGGGGAAGCTGAAGGTGCTGGTCGGATTGGTCAGGTTGGTGGAGCGCGGCGTGCCGAGCTTGTTCCAGGTGGTTCCGCCGTCGCGGGTGCTGAAGAGCAGGATGGTGCGCGGGTTGTCCCGCTCGTCGCTCGAGGCAGCCTCGGCGTAGATGCTGGCCAGCGTGGGATTCGCGTTCGGCGCCGCGCCAAGCGCGATGCGGCCCACGTCGCCCAGGCCGGTGGTCTCCGGCGTCGTTCCCCAAGCTGCGGCCTGCGTGGGCAGCTTGCTGGCGGCGCGCGCAGACGCCCAGGTGGCGCCGGCGTCGGCGCTGATCCAGACGTCGCCGACATTCCCTCCCGCGGGAGGAGGAACGCCCACGCCGTTGTCGGCGCAGACGCCGAGCGACGCGCCCGCCGGGGGCGCGGACTCGCCGGGGCACGCATACGAGCCGCTGACCATGAAGCTGGACGCCCCCACCCAGACGACGTCCCAAGTCGCCTCCAGCGCCATGTCTGCCGGCGCTCCGACGGCGATGCCCCAGTTCCAGGCGGCGGCGTTGGGAAGATCGATCCAGTTGAAAATCCCTCCGCCGTCGACCGAGCGGAAGAGACCCACGTCGGTGCTGGCGAGCACCACCAGGGGATTGGCCGGGTCGACGGCGATGGAGCGGATGCTACCGGCGGCGAAGACGCCGAACTGCGTGTCGGGGGTCACCAACTGGACCGGCGCGCCCCAGGTCAGACCGCCATCGCTCGACTTCACCACCGACCCGCCCTGCTGGTCGAAGGCGTCCCCGGTTCCGATGTAGATGGTCTGGGGATTGCCTGGATCGACGTCCATCGCGCCCAGCGCGAGGGAGCCCAGGTTGTCGGTCAGCGGCTTCCAGTTCGGCTGGCCGCTGAGGAAGTTGGTCCCCTTCCAGAGGCCGCCACCGGAGACCGCGACGTAGACGGTGTTGGGATCGGTCGGATCGACGCGGATGGCGGTGGGCCGACCCGTGTCGTTGGCCTGGTAGAAGCTGCCGTTGTATTCGACGTGCGTATTGGCGGGGCCCAGGCTGTCCCAGGACAGCGTCGGCGGCGCCGCGACCGAGGGGACGGCGCCGGGGACCGGGCGGCCCTGCACGAAGGCCGACGACTGCTGCCTCTCGAGGGCCTTCGCCTTCCGGTTCTCCGCAGCCGCCAGCAGCATCAACCGATGGCGGTACTCCGGCGTCCGCTTTCCTTCGAGCAGGAGGTTCATCAGCCGGCGCGTGTTGGGGTCGTCGCGCTCCACGCCGCGGCCGCGATCGATCTCCATGCCCCAGGGAATGGGCGGCAGCGTCTCTTCGCCTCGCTGCACCGCCGCGATCGCGGAAGCGATCCACCGCGCCTTGCGGCCCTCCTGCCATCCATGCCACGCGCGGGCCACGCGCGGAGAGGAGACCATTCCCACCACGGCCGCGCAGAGACCCGCCGCGACGGCTTTCCAGGGCATGCGCATGCGAAAAAAGCCTCCAGATGCCCATCGATTGGGCGTGGCGACGCTCGCATGCACGCCGTGTAGGACGTCAAGGGATCGCGTTGGGCCAAACGGAGGTGCGCAGCGGCGCCCACCTTGCCGTGCGCTCCACCTACAAAGGTATGCTCCGGCGCATGTCCCGCGTCCGTGCCTTCGACTGGCTGCGTGGCCTGGCTGTGCTGATCATGATCCAGACGCACGCGCTCGCGCTGCTGGAGCCGCGGCTGCGCCAGGGCAGCTTCTACACCGCGCTGCAGTGGGTGGACGGCCTGGTGGCGCCGTCGTTCATCCTCGCCGCCGGTTTCGCGCTCGCGCTGGTCTTGGCGCGGTCCGCGGCGCAGCCCGGCGGGCGGGCCAAGAGGCTGCGGCGGACGCTGCGCCGCCTGGGCGAGGTGTTGGCGGTCGGCACCCTGGTGAACTGGATGTGGTTCCCCATCTTCCGCGAGCCGCGCTGGATCTTTCGCGTGGACATCCTCCAGTGCATCGGCCTCTCGCTGCTGATCGCGCTGCCCGCGCTGGCGCTATTGGCGCCTCGCCCCCGCGTGCTGCGCTGGGTGGCGCTGGCACTGGCGGCCCTGGTCTTCGGCCTTGCCCCCTTCGGCGAGCAGGTGCGCGGGCCGCTGGCGGCGCTGGCCAACGGCAAGACCAACTCGGTGTTTCCGCTGCTGCCTTGGGCCGGCTACGTGTATCTCGGCGCGGCGCTGGGCGCGTCGTTCGCCGTGGGCGGCGTGCGCGAGATAGCCATCTGGCTGGCGGGCCTGGCGCTGTTGGGGATC